>JAJYSI010000154.1 GCA_021793635.1 Bacteroidota bacterium | reverse complement strand
CGTAGCAATATTGTCTTCATCTCTTAAAAGCGAAAGTAGAAGATGCTCCGTACCAATAACGTCTGCCTTATAAATTTTTGACTCAATCTGGGTAATCTTTAAAACTTTTTCTGCTTGCTTGGTTAACGGAATATTTCCGATTGTTAAAGTTCCCCCGGAAGTACGAACAGTATCTTCAATTGCCTTTTTAAGTTTCATTAAGTCACAGTCAAGATTCCTAAGAATTCTGACGGCGACACCTTGTCCTTCTCTAATTATTCCCAATAATAGATGCTCCGTTCCGATATAATCATGCCCAAGCCTGAGTGCCTCCTCGCGGCTTAGTCTAATTACATCCTGCAGTCTATCTGAAAAATTTCCTTCCATGGTATCACCTATTTTTTGTTTAATACTAAAACAAGATTTTCTGTTAAATATTTTAGATAAATATAAAGATTGATTCCCCGCCAATCAAGGTTATGTAAAGTAGCAAGAGAAATCATTATTTCCTTTGTAAATATAGCTAATTTTTTGCTTTGGCTGTATGCTTTGGAATAGTAGCATCAGATTTATGATTTGCGACATAAATCTAAGCACAACTCCAAAATGTCATTTCGACCGGAAGGGCCTGCCCCGTTTGCGGGGAGAAATCCCATTTTAAACAGTTTTAAGACCTCTCTTAACGTGCGAGACTAAATAGGAGAGTTCTGCAACGCTCTCTGTAGTCAAACTTTCCCACGCAATTGTATTGTCGTTTAGATCTTTGATCTTGATGTCAAGTTATTTTTTGTATAAATCTTCTCCATTTCTTTGCGTTTAATTCAAAATTCAAAATTCATAATTCAAAATTCTTAATTGCGGCTTGCCGCGCTATGACTTAAATTCTATAAAATCGCTAAATTATTCTTATATTTGCCCCTCTCTTTTTAAGAATTATAATGCAAAGGAAATTATTCGGTTATGCTCAGCACAAGTAATATTAGTTTAAGATACGGTAAGCGTGTTCTGTTTGAAGAAGTTAATATAAAATTTACTCCCGGTAACTGTTATGGAATTATTGGAGCAAACGGAGCGGGCAAATCAACCTTTCTAAAAATTTTGGCAAATGAAATTGACCCTGCCTCAGGCGACGTAATTATTACCCCGGGACAAAGGCTTGCAGTACTTAAACAAAATCAGTTTGAATTCGATGAGATTGAAGTATTAAAAACTGTAATTGCGGGGCATAAAAAACTATTCCAAATAATGGAAGAAAAAGATGCTTTATATTTAAAGCCCGATTTCTCTGATGAAGATGGAATACAAGCTTCCGTACTTGAAGGGGAATTTGCAGAGCTTAACGGTTGGGAAGCCGAAGCGGAAGCATCTTCTCTGCTTGTTGCGCTCGGCATTAAAAATGATCTCCACAATAAAAAAATGGCTGAACTTACCGGCAATGAAAAAGTAAAAGTACTGCTAGCTCAAGCGCTTTTTGGTAATCCTGATATCCTTTTATTGGATGAACCGACTAATCATCTTGATATTCACTCAATCAATTGGCTTGAAGAGTTTTTAATCAACTTCAAAAATACCGTTATTGTCGTTTCCCACGACAGGCACTTTCTGAATAACGTTTGTACACACATCGCCGATATCGATTATGGAAAAATAACCATCTTTACAGGTAATTATGATTTCTGGCTGGAGTCAAGCCAGCTTGCATCTCAACAAGCAAAAGATGCTAATAAAAAAACTGAATTAAAAATGAAAGAACTTCAGGAATTTATTGCAAGATTTAGCGCTAACGCTTCTAAATCTAAACAAGCTACTTCAAGAAAAAAACTTCTGGAAAAATTAACTATTGATGAAATAAAACCTTCATCAAGAAAAATGCCCTACATTAATTTTAAGCCTGAAAGACTACCAGGTGATAATGTTGTCGAAATTAAAAATATTTCCAAATCGCTGGATGGCGAAGACGTACTTCGTGATCTTTCTTTCAAAGTAGACCGCGGAGACAAAATTGCTTTCGTTGGCTCACACGATCATTCCAAAACAACTTTATTTAAAGTTTTGATGGAAGAAATTAAACCTGACGCCGGAGAATGCGAATGGGGAGTAACTACGGTACAATCTTATTTCCCTAAGGAAAATTCATCTTACTTTAACGTTGATCTAAACTTAATCGATTGGCTGCGCCAGTACTCAAAAGAAAAAGATGAAACATTTATAAGAGGATTTTTAGGTAGAATGCTCTTCTCCGGCGATGAATCCTTAAAGAAAGCAAATGTACTCTCCGGAGGAGAAAAGGTGCGCTGTATGATTGCAAGAATGATGTTGAGCGGAGCAAATTTTCTAATTCTTGATGAGCCGACTAACCATCTCGATCTTGAAGCGATAACCGCCTTAAATAACGGCTTGATAAATTTTACCGGGACAGTCTTATTTGTTTCGCATGATCATCAATTTATTCAAACTATTGCAAATAGGATTATTGAAATCACTCCTAACGGAATGGTTGATAAGAAGATGACTTTTGATGAATATATGGATGATCCTGCAGTTCAGAAGCTTCGTGATACTTTACACGAAATTGAAATGGTGTGAAACCCTGTCGTGAAAACAGTGTCCAATAAAAATCTGTAGTATTAAATAATACTCTTACACTCCTACAATATTCCAATACTCCAATACTCCACTGCCCCAATATTCCCATACCCCAAATTAAACCTTCACCTAATATAATTTGACTAATTAGTAAAATATTTCTTGAAAATAAATCTATGAAATTAAAACATTTACTATACCTCATTATATTTTACACGATAAATATTTTCCCTCAAACCTTGTCTATCAGTGGTCAGGTTGCAGATCAATCAAATAAAAAAGTTCTCGGGAATGCAAATGTCTTGCTTACTCATAATACCGATTCTAAGGTCTTTGGAATGACCTCCGATAATCAGGGAAGGTTTTTGTTTGGTTATTTATATCCCGGCAAATATATGCTTACCATTAGTTATATTGGCTATAAAACATACATCAAGAATATCGAAATAAAGGATAGAGCAGTTGATATTGGTACAATTTATTTATCACCCGTAGGAGTTAGGATCAATACTGTTAATATTACTGCCAATGCTATTCCTGCCGAACTTAAAGGCGATACATCCGAATATAATGCTGGCGCATTCAAAACAAATAAAGATGCTTCTGCCGAAGATCTTTTGACAAAAATGCCGGGTATTACAACACAGAATGGTACGGTCCAGGCACAGGGCGAAAATGTCACACAAGTGCTGGTTGATGGTAAACCGTTTTTTGGCAGTGATCCTAGCGCTGCATTAAAAAATCTTCCAGCCGGAGTAATTGAAAAAGTGCAGGTTTATGATCAGAAGAGCGAGCAGGCTCAGTTTACAGGTTTTGACGACGGTAATACAAGTAAGACTATCAACTTTGTTACAAGATTCCGGCATAAACCTGGAACATTCGGAAAATTTACCGGCGGTTATGGAAATGATTCGAGATACACAACTGGTGGATCACTAAATATTTTCAACGGTGATCAAAGGATTACGGTTCTTGCACAAATAAATAATATTAACCAGCAAAATTTTTCCATAGGAGATATTTTAGGAGTTATGTCTGGTTCAGGTAGAATGTATATGCTTGGCAACGGGGGACAAAGACCTCCGGGAGGCGGAAGAGGTCCCGGTTTCGGAGGGGGAGGTCCAGGAGGTATAAATATTTCCAACTTCCTTGTAAGCCAAACATCAGGGCTTATTACCACTAAGGCTTTTGGACTAAATTATTCTGATAAATGGGGAGAGAAAATCGATATAACAGGTAGCTATTTCTTTAATTATACAAATAACGATGCCGAATCATCAACAAATAGAAATTATATTCTGTCTTCCGCAGAACAAAATTATAATGAATCTAACTCATCGAATACTTCCAATATCAATCACCGTTTTAACATGAGACTCAATTATCAAATGGACCCTTCTAATTCCATTTTGTTTACCCCTTCTTTTACTGCTCAGCAGAACAATGGAGCAAGCAATGTCTTTGGAATTACATCTTCCGGCGCAGATAAATTGAATTCGACCAATAATTTGTTTAATTCTAATCTTTCCGGTATTAGTTCAAGCAGTGATTTGTTGTTTCGTCATAAGTTTCAGAAAGCCGGCAGAACCATATCCGTTGATTTTAACGGCTCCGTAAATAATAATTCTGGAGATAATAAACTTTATGCCGAAGATCTTTTCTATGGCAGCAGCACTACTTCTGATACAATAAATCAAACTTCACATTTAATGCAGCATGGATACAGCGGTTTCTCCAACATAGTTTATACCGAACCGGTAAGCAATAACGGCATATTGCAGTTTGATTCAAAATTTTATTATTCTCAGGATAACAGCGATCAGAAAGCTTTCGATATTTCAAATAATAATTCTTATTTGCTCCTGGACACATCGTTAAGCAACGTCGCCAGAAAAACTTATAGAACTCAAAATTATGGGACAGGATACCGCTTCAGAGAAAACGATTTGATCTTTTCACTAAATCTTAATTATAATATTGCCCAACTTGAAAACAATCAGGCATTTCCTCAACAAGGAAATATCGAACGGACTTTCCACTCAATTCTACCGTCGTTCTTTTTCCGCTATAATATATCTCGAGGAAACAACCTCCGGATTTTCTACAGAACAAATAATGATGACCCAAATATTAACCAATTACAAAATATATTGAATAATTCAGACCCGACACAGTTGAGCATAGGCAATCCTAACCTCGGACAGGATTATAAGCATTCATTTATTTTACGATATCTTCATATGAATGGCAGGCACATGCCGTTCTTCCTTTTATTGGGTGCAACGGTTACACAAAATTATATCGGGAATAACGCAATAATTGCAGAAAAAGACACCCTCGTGTTAAATAATATTCAATTAAACAGAGGTACAAGAATCTCTTTTCCTGTAAACCTAAACGGATATGTATATCTTCATTCATTTGCGAACTATGGATTGCCATTAGACTTTTTAAAGTCGATTCTTAATTTTAATATAAACGCTAGTTATACCCGGACACCTGGAATAATTAATAACATAACCAACTATGCAAATTCCAGCACCTATGGCGCGGGATTTGTTTTAGGAAGTAATATAAGCGATAAGGTCGATTTTACTCTAACAAGCAACAGCAGCTATAATTATGTAAACAACAGTGTTCAGGGAAATAGTAACAACAATTACTTTACTCAAATTACGGGGCTAAGATTTTATTGGGAATTCTGGAGAGGTATCTTTTTGGACAATAATATTAATGACCAATATAACAAAGGCTTGACAAGCGCATATACGCCAAATATTTTATTATGGAATTTAAGTATTGGCAAGAAAATATTCAGCAATGAAAGCGGCGAAATAAGATTTACCGCGAATGATATCTTAAACCAGAACACAAACATACAGCACAACGTTACCGGCTCTTATATTGAGGACGTAAAAACAAATGTACTTGGCAGATATTTTTTGCTTTCATTCATATACAACTTAAGATCGTTTTGATTACCTAAAATTGCTAAACTTAAAACATAAAAAAAGGCTGTCATTCGACAGCCTTAATAATGAATTAAAATTAAACTTACTTTAAAAGCAACATCTTCTTAACACTTACAAAATCTCCGGTAGTAATTCTATAAAAGTAAATTCCACTTGCAAGATTGTTCCCATTAAATTCAACTCTATAATTACCGGCATTCTTTTCTTCATTTAACAAAGTTGCTACTTCATTTCCTAATACATCGTAAACTTTAATTACTACAATACTTTTTTTAGGTGTTGCATAATTTATTATTGTATTAGGGTTAAAAGGATTTGGGTAATTTTGCTGAAGTAGGAAAGCCAAAGGCATCGGATTATGCTCATTTTTAACTTCGCTTGGAATTTGTCTTTTATAAACCCTTACTGTCCCGTCATAACTATCTGTTACGTAAAAAGTTGAACCGTCTGGACTCGTGGCAATGCTGGTTCCACCTGCGGTAAATGTTTGTATAACAGAATTATCTGCAAGCGAAATGATTAACTTTTCAAAACTACCTGCTACAAAAGCGTATTTATCATCCGATGTAATAGCTATATTTTGAAAGCCGGTATTATAGGATAAATAAGAAATTTTATTTGTTACCGAATTACTTATTAATGAAACACGGTCAAGCGAATCCCCGTCAAAGATGAGCGCCTCATTTCCATTATGCAAGATTGCGACACCGTAAGAACCGGACGATATACCGGCAATATTTTGAATTTCTGAAGTGAGTAGGTTTACTTTTTTAGGAGAATCAGAACTAAATGTTGTTACAATTGCCGAACCTCCGTCTGGCGTGATTGCAATTCCCTCAAGTTCACCTGACGTATTTACAGGAATAAAAGACGTCACGGAACTTTTACCTGTCGCATCAATTAATCTCACTCCCTGTTGAGTACAACCTGAGCTTAAATCCGGATAAACAGCGTTTTGACCGTTAGGCGTTACGGCAATTCCATAAAGAGTAGTACCGGCACAAGGTGCTGTAAAAACGCCTTTAATTGAATGATTAAATAAATCAATGAAAATTGTATTGTGTAATGTGTTCACGATGGCTGTTGAGTCATTCGGTGCGATGGTTACTGCGTTAGGATAGTTTTCTATAGAACTAATGTCAATGTTGGAAACAGAATAGTTTGAAGTAGAAATAATCTTAACTGATCCGGGGTTAGTGTTATTTGTAACAACCAATTTACTTCCATCTGAAGTAATGGCAATTCCTGATGAATTAACTCCTGTAGTTATGGCAGTATCGAATGACCATTGTGCAAATGACGGAGAGGTAAGAAATATTGTAATTATAACTATCGGTGTGAGCGCCTTAAAAATCTTCATGAATAACTCCTTTCTTAAAAGGGAATACGCATTATACAAATAGCCCACTCCGCCAGGTAAGATGACCAAAAGATCAATTGTGGGATGATTTCCACACTGATCTTTTCTTGCAAAAATATTCCTGCCCGTCAGAGTCTTGAACAATAAGATACCCATTTTTTTCCCCCGTAAATGTCCCCTTTACCTTCGAGCCATTCCATAAGGCATTTACCAAATCCCCCTTCTTTGGTAACTTGAGCCACTCAAGAGATTTCTTCCTGATAGCGAAAAATAAAAGAATCGCAAAAAAAATCTCAAGGAGTGCAGAAAGCGTACCTGTAAAGACTCCAAATAAATCCAGCAAAAACGAAAATACAACAGATGGAATAAATATCAAGAAGAAAAGTTTCAAAGCCCTATCATTTACCTGATATGCAGGTATTTTTTCTTCCCTTACGTAGTATTCAATACTAACACTAAGGGCTAATAAAAGGAAAAGAAAATAAAACAGTAACATAACCCCACCTATATTTATTATGAATTCTTTATTGTATCTGCAAAAG
>JAJYSI010000153.1 GCA_021793635.1 Bacteroidota bacterium | reverse complement strand
CCAACAAGCCGATGGTATTAAAAAAGCCATTGAGCTCGGTAGAGAAAATATTCTTTTAGAACTTAAAAATTCCGGATTGAAAGGAAGAGGAGGTGCGGGGTTTTCTACAGCCACAAAATGGATGTTAAGCGCTGCTGCTAACGCTGAAAAAAAATTCATTGTTTGTAACGCTGATGAAGGTGAGCCAGGTACATTTAAGGATAGAGTCCTTTTGCTGGAATATCCAGAACTTGTTTTTGACGGAATGGTCATCGCCGGATTTACTATTGGCGCAAAGACAGGTATAGTATATCTTAGAGGAGAATATGAGTATATGCTTCCTTCACTTGAAGGATTTTTGAATAATATGAAGGAAGAAAATCTTCTTGGAAAAAATATCTTAGAAAAAGAAGGATTTGATTTTGATATTAACATTAGACTTGGCTCCGGAGCTTATGTTTGCGGTGAGGAAACTGCTTTAATTGAATCACTAGAAGGATATAGAGGCGAACCGCGAAACCGCCCTCCTTTTCCGGTAAACACCGGTTATCTTGGCTATCCAACCGTTGTCAATAATGTTGAGACTCTAGCATCTATTCCTCATATTATTTATAAAGGAGGAGAATGGTTTAAGAAAAATGGTACTGATAAATCCAAAGGCTCTAAACTTTTTTCTGTCTCCGGCGATTGCGGGAAACCCGGTGTTTACGAACTTCAATGGGGAACTAAGATAAATGAGTTACTTGATATTGTTGAAGCGAAAAATTGTAAAGCTGTTCAAGTCGGAGGAGCTTCGGGTGTTTGCTTGCCAAAGTCTCAATTTAACCGGAGTCTTGCCTATGAAGATGCTGCAACAGGCGGTTCAATTATTATTTTTGATGAAAGCAGAAATATGTTAAAGATTCTAAAAAATTTCATGGAATTTTTTGTAGAAGAATCTTGCGGCCAATGTACTCCATGCAGAGTCGGAAATACAAAATTGCTCGAAGGCGTAGAAAATATTGAGAAAGGCGAATATACTTTCTCATATATTAATAAACTGAAGGAACTTGGTAAAACAATGCAAGCTGCATCTAAATGCGGGCTGGGGCAGTCAAGCCCGAATTCTTTTATTTCAATCTTGGATAATTTCAAAGAAGAAATATTCTATTCAAACAGGAAAGGAATTAAAAATGTTAAAGCGTGAAAATATTCGAATACCGGTTAGCCAACAGGCTTTAGTTATTGAAAAACCTATTGATATAACTACCATAGGCGGAACAGTCACAATTCAAATCAATGAAAAAAAAGTTTCCGTTCCTTTTGGCACAACAATTTTGGATGCTTGCAAAGAAAATCAAATTCATATACCGACACTTTGTCATCACCCGGATTTATGCATTGCCGGCGTTTGCAGAATATGCGTTGTTGAAGTTGAAGGATTGAGAACACTTCAAACATCATGTTCATTCCCGGTTACTTCACCAATAAAAATTCATACATCAACAGAAAAAGTAAGAAAAGCAAGGCGGCATATTATCGATTTACTTCTGAGCGAACATTACGGTGAATGTTATTCTTGCTTTAGAAATGGAAATTGCGAACTGCAATCGCTTGCAAAAGAATACGGCGTTGATGGTTATTCGTTTGGACATATTTTAGAACCGAAGTATAAAGTTGATAAATCTTCTGCAGCGGTTATTAGAGATATGAACAAATGCATCTTGTGCAAGCGTTGTGTAAGAACTTGTATTGACCTTCAAGAAGTAGGAGTTTTAGAAGCTATTAACAGAGGGCACGAAACTCATGTTGGAACATTCCTTGATAAACCGCTTGCTGATGTGATTTGCATAAACTGCGGTCAGTGTATTAATAGATGTCCAACAGCTGCTCTTCGTGCAAATGATCCTTCAGATGAAATTTGGAATGCTATTGACGACCCCAAAAAACATGTTGTAATCCAAACCGCTCCTTCACCGCGTGCTGCAATTGGAGAGGAATTTGGAATCGAGCCCGGACATTCATTTACCGGTGAGTTAAACACGGCTTTAAGAAGAATTGGTTTCGACAAAGTATTTGATACAAACTTTACTGCCGATTTAACTATAATGGAAGAAGGAACGGAGCTCTTAAGACGATTGAAAAAAGCTGTGGTTGAAAAAGATAGTTCCGTAAAGCTCCCGCAGTTTACGTCATGTTCGCCCGGATGGATAAAGTTTATCGAACATTTTTATCCTGAATATTTGGATTATCTTTCATCTGCAAAATCTCCGCAACAGATGTTTGGAGCTGTAATAAAAACTTTTTATGCAAAGGAAAGCAAAATTGATCCAGCTGATATAATTACTGTTGCATTGATGCCTTGTGCTGCAAAAAAATTTGAATGTAACCGTCCCGAAATGAACGCCTCCGGTTTCAAAGATGTTGATTACGGATTGACTACAAGAGAAATGGCAAAGATGATTCGCGAAGCAGGGATCCATCTCCCTGAAATGCCTAAGTCGAATTTTGACGAACCTTTTGGTAATGCTTCCGGTGCAGGACTAATTTTTGGAGCAACCGGTGGTGTAATGGAAGCGGCTTTAAGGACAGTTTATGAACTTGTTACTGGCAGGGAAGTACCATTTGAAAATCTTCGCATTGAATCATGCCGTGGTTTTGAAGGAATAAAGCAGGCTTCTATAAAATTGGAAAATTGCGTTGAAAGCTATAACTTTTTAGAGGGGGTAGAGTTAAAATTTATAGTTGCGCACGGAACAGCAAATGCAAAGAAAGTTATGGAGATGTTACAGCGCGGTGAATTGAGCGATGTTCACTTTGTAGAGATTATGGCATGTCCCGGCGGTTGTCTTGGCGGCGGCGGACAGCCAATTCCTACATCCGAAGAAATCAGAAGAAAAAGAGCGCAAGCAATTTATGAAGAAGAGGAGGGTTTGCCGGTTAGAAAATCGCACGAGAATGTTCACATAAAATACATTTATGAAAATTTCTTGACCGATGGACCGTGTGGAGAGCTTTCACATAAACTTCTTCACACTCATTATACTAAAAGAGGAAAATATATTTCATGATTCTTTAATAGATTGACATACGTTTAAAAAATTAGGAGAAGCATGATCAACTTAATTCCCGCATGGGCTCAACATTTTGATGCATTCTGGGATGCAATTCAGAGGCGCAACCTTTGGTTTATAAAATTGCGTTACGGCGCAGTAATCATGCTTCTCATGTTTTTATTTTTTACGGAGTTTTCACTTGGTTTGACATTTTCTAAAGCTCAGAGTACAGCATTGATCATAATTACCATTATGATCCAACTTTATAATTTGATTCTTCACCTCAAAATAAAATCAATAAAGTGTGGCTCCGACAAATTTAATCCCCTCCATTTTTCTTTGGTCCAAATGCTTCTTGATTTGATTGCTCTTGGACTGATAGTCTATTACACAGGCGGAATCGAAACACCCCTTTTTATGCTCTTCATTTTTCATATGATTATCGGAAGTCTAATTCTTCCTGGCTTCATTATCAACTCGATAGCTGTTGCGGTAATTTTCTATTTTATTGCTTTAACTTTTACTGAATATTTTGGCGTTATTCAGCATCAAGCAATAATCGGATTTTTGAAAGTGCCCCTTTACAATAACTTAAAGTTTGTAATAGTTTATGATGCTATTTTTTCATTCGTCATGATTATGAGTGTCGTTCTTGCAAACACAATTGCAAACCAATTATATAAAATGGAACAGCAGTTAGTTGAATCGATAGATAAATTAAATCTTGCTGAGGTAGAAAAACAAAATTATGTAATAGGCTTAGTACACGAAATTAAATCGCCTCTAGTTGCGGTTCATTCGTATCTCGATGTAATTTTGCAAAAATTTCTTGGACCAGTAGATAAAAAAGTAGAGGAGAAATTAATTCGTGCACGTGCCCGCTCTGATGAAGCGATAAATATGGTCAACGATGTTCTAAAAGTATCGAAACTTCGTTTGTTAGATGAAATCTCGGTTGGAAAAATTGAGATTAAAGAATTGGTTCAGTCTTTAATAAATAATTTTCAAGATGCGATTAGCTTAAAAAATATTAAATTAGATTTTTTCGACAACAGGAAATTGTTTTCGGAAATTACTGGAGATAAATTCCTTTTGGAAATTGCATTTTCTAACTTGCTTAGTAATGCGATAAAATATGTTAGTCAAAATGGTAAAATCCAAATTATACTTTCTAATAATAATTCCGGAATAGAATTAGAATTTTGTGATGACGGAATAGGTATTCCCTCAAATGAACTTCCGAAAATCTTTAATGATTTTTTCCGTGCTTCAAATATAAAAAGTAAAAATTATGAGGGAAGCGGGCTTGGTCTATCGGTAGTGAAACATGTAATTGAAAAGCACGGCGGTAAAATTGAAGCAATTAGTCCATCAAGATTAGGAAATAAAAATAACCCGGGATCAGCATTTTTTATATTTTTACCAGCTTAACTTAGCAAACCTTTACGTAATGATTTTTCAACGGCCTGTTTAAAGTTGCTTAAATTTACCGGCTTTTGGAAAACATATTCTATCCCAAGATCAGAATAATCCTGAATAGAGTGCCTGTCAAGTTCGCTGCTTAAAATTATTACGGGAGGCTTTCCTTTAATTTCAGACTTTTTCAATTCAACAATTAGTTGGTAGCCGTTCATTTCCGGCATAATATGGTCTGTAATTACAAGTGCAGGTGGATGATTCAAAATTATTTCGAGAGCTTCTTTTCCGTTGGATGCTACCTCGATATTATAATCCGGAGTAATATTCTTTAAAATTTTTGAATAAAGCAGACGGTCTGTTTTACTATCGTCAACGAGAAGTATATTTGCTGAGGCAATAGGAAGAGTGAACTTAAAATCCGATCCGCTGTTTTCAATGCTTTCAACCCAAATTGTACCACCGTGCTTTTCAATAATTTCTCTTACAAGGGATAACCCTAACCCGGTGCCTTTTTCACCGGAAGTTCCTTCCGAAGTAAATTTTGAATCAATATTAAATAATTTATCTAAATTTTCTCCTTTAATTCCTATACCATTATCTTTAACAGAGAATTGGATGAATCTCGCCCGTGATGTAGGTGAACTTGAAATTACAATGGTACCGTTTTCACGAGTAAATTTTATTGCATTTGAGATCAGATTATTAAATACCTGGAAAATCAAATCTTTGTCGACAAAAATAAATGTATTCTCTTGAACATTTGAAACCAGTTGAATCTTCTTCTGAAAAGCAACTCCTGACAAAGCGTTAAAAGAATTTTCGATAATTTCAGTCGCTTCAATTCTTTCAGGCTCAAAACGTATTCGCCCTGTTTGAAGCCGGGTCCAATCCAACAATGAGTTTACAAGCGATAGCATTGATTTTGATGACTCTTGAATAAACTCGACATATTGCCTCTTTTCCGCCTGAGTTAAATCGCTATCGCTTAAAAGTAAATCAGTAAAACCAAGTATAGAACTGAATGGCGTGCGAAGATCGTGAGAAATAATCGAAATGAAACGATCTTTCGTTTCATTTAGCTTTACCAAATTTTCGGTTGTTTTGTGAAGTTCTTCTTCAGCCTTTTTACGTAAAGTTATATCGCTAACCAAACCGTAAAATTTTTGAGCTTTGCCAGCGCTATCGCGAGCCAAAGTAATTTTTGTCCTTATCCAAACAATATTACCGTGTTTATTAATAATCCTAAATTCAAATTCGCTTGTAATCTGAATTTTACTAGAAATAAAGTTTTTTATTTTTTTCCTAAGCGAAGGAAAATCATCCGGATAAATAATTTTAATAAACAATCTAGAATCGCTAAGAAAATCAGACTGAGTATATCCGGTAACTCTTTCCACCGAAGAAGTGTAAAAAATCGGGCGGATTATGTTTCCAATTCTCTCGTAAGTAAAAAGAAAATCATCAATGTTCTCTGTAATATTCCGGTATTTTTCTTCCGACTCTTTGATTATTTGCTGAGCTCTTTTTCTTTCCGTTACATCACGAACTACTGTTACTACAAAAGTCTTCTTATCGGTTTTAAAAGTTCCAATTGTTACTTCCGCAAAGAAAAATCCATTGTCTTTTCTTTTGCCAAGAAATTCAAATCTTGTAGGAAAGTCTTTATTCATATTAATTAAATCAAAATAACCGGAAATTTTTTGAATATCGTTTTCGGCAACAAAATCAAAAAAATCTTTATTTAGAATATCATGCTCATTTTTATAACCAAAAATTTCTGCAAAAGCATTATTGGCTAAAGTTATTTTTCTGTCGCATTCGATAGCTACCCCATCTTGAAAAGCTTGATAAGAGGACTTAAAAACATCTAATTCCCGGCTAATGTTTTTCTCAAAAGAAATATTTTTAAATATTCCGCCGATTGATTTTATTAAATTATTTTGATAGATGGGCATGAAATCAGCTTCCAGAATTACCTTTCCGCCAAATTTGGTAACGAATGGAATTTCAAACGACAAGTGCTTCTCTTTTTCCAAAACTTTTAGGTCAAGTTCATTAGATCTTAAGAATTCAGGATCGATAATTTCTTTTATGTTCTTACCTAGAATTTCCTTCTCTGCGTATATAAGAGTTGAAATGAATTTCGGGTTTGCAAAAATTATTTTGCCATTCAAATCTAAACTGCAAATAAGATTGGAGGTGGAATCAAGAATATTTTTATATTCTTCTTCAGATGCTCGAAGCCGCTGTTCAATTAAAGTTCTTTCGGTAACATCAGTACAAAGGACAATTATGAAATTGCTGTTCTCTTTTGAATTAGAAAATTTTGCTTCAACAATTTCATTGTCACCGTTCTTTTTAAAAACTGTTAAGTTTACTTTCCAGAAGCCTAAAGCTTTCAATTGTTCCTTTAGTACATTTAAATAATTCTGGTCGAAAACATCTAAAATTTTACCTAAGAATTTCCCGTAAACTTCACTGCGTGTGTAACCGAATAAAGACTCCGACGCCTTGTTCCAAAAGGAAATATCCCCATTCGTATCAATTACAAAGATAGCGTCTGTCACGGTTTCTGTTATAAATTGATATTGCCTCAACTCTAATATTTCGTTACTAAGAAGCCTTATTTCGCTTTCGGCTTCAGTTATATCAAAAAAGAAAATAAAAACTAATAGCACCTGTCCTCTCCAATTTAGGAGAGGCTCTATGCGGCATTCGTAAAGGGAAATGTTGTCTTGAAAGTCTAGCTCTAAATTTATTTTAATAGTTTTTTCATCTTTCACGGAAAGACTTAGCGCATCATTAAAATTCTCCTTGGTATTGTCCGATAAAAGAGAATTTACATAACTATTCTGGTGAATTTTTCCGGAGTCAACTAGCGACTCAACTTTTTTCCCGTAAGAATATTTAATCTTGCCTTCTGTATCGGCGATAAAAATATAGTCGCAAATCTTATTCAGAATATTTTCAAGATGCTCAAAGCGTAAATCGGACGGCTTATCAGGTTTGAATTTTATGTCTTCAATAATTAA
>JAJYSI010000152.1 GCA_021793635.1 Bacteroidota bacterium | reverse complement strand
CCTCCAAGCATTATGGAGGGTCCCCACAAAGCGCCTTCTTCACCGCCGCTAACACCAGTACCGATGAAAAGAATGCCGGTATCTTTAAGCGAAGCAATACGGCGGTTTGTATCTTCAAAATACGAATTACCACCATCAATCAATAAATCTCCGGCTGAAAGAAATGGCTTTAATTCATTTATTACGGCATCAACCGGTTTACCTGCCGGGACCATCATTAATATTTTCTTTGGTGATTCGAGGCTATCGACAAATTCAGACAATAAAGTTGTAGCGAGAATATCTTTACCAGTAAAACTTTCTTTTACCTTATTAATCTTTTCCGCATCCGAATCCAATCCGGAAACAGGATATCCATGTCGTTCTATATTCAAAGCGAGGTTTTGTCCCATGACTCCGAGACCAACAATTCCAATTTTTTGTTTTTTCATTTATATGCTCCTTTATTCGACTAATGAAATGAATTTATAATCTGATGAACAATAAAACTTTTCTATGTTCGTGTTTTATTTTTTCCACCAGGGGATTTCAGGAAGAAGCTTATCAAATTCATTCACAAGCTCAGCTTCATATTCTTGGGAATATTTTTCATTTGCAAACTTTCCGGCGGCTTCCTTGAAGAAAAATTCCCATGAATCTTCTTCATGCCCGGGATTTACAGGGAAAAATTTTACGTTATTTGCTCTGGCAGCCTTCATATCTCCAGGAGCATCACCAATCATTATTATATGATCTTTTTTATATTTTCCATCTGAAACAAATTGAAGATGCTCCTTCTTACTTCCCATTTCCTGCCCGGCAATAATACGCGTGTACTTTGCAATATCGTGTTCTTCCCATTCACGTCTTAAAGCATCATAAGGAGTGGCTGAACAGACAATAATATCTGCCCACCCGGAAATATTTTCCAAATTCTCGCGTACAAATGGGAAAGGTGGGACACCTTTCACAACATCTTCGATAGTTTCATTAACGGCTTCACTCCAGATTAAAGCTTGCGTTAAAACAGGGTCTTTAGTTTTTTCAACCTCAGCTCTTAGAGTGGGATTTCCAAGTTTTGTTTCGTGATCCATCCAACTTCTTAAAGAAAGTGCTTCAGGGATTAGAACATTTCTTTTCTGCACTTCGGGCCAATCTTTTAGAAGATCGAAAACCATTAAAAGAGCGGGGAATCTATTGATTCCTCTCCATTTTGAATACAGGTTTACAAACTCAGCCGCAGAGCGAGTATACTTTGATACGGGCTGAAGGTTCCAATGTTTAATAATATTAGGTATAAAACATTCTTTATGCTTAATTTCCATGCTGTCAAATGCACAGCCGTCAGAATCTATAGCAACTAAAAATTCGTGTTTTGGTTTTAACTCTTTCAGTTCCTTTTGCGGATCACTCATTTAAATATTCCCTTTCAATATTAAAAAATTATTTCCTGAATCCTTGAGGTGTATATTCCGGTAATTTTTTATCTGCAAATACCTTTTTGAATCTTGCAAATCTCTGAAGTCCATTTATAACCGGTACGCTGACCCAATCTTCACCAATTAAAGGGCGCGCATATTTAATAAACTCATCAGTAACGTCAATTCTGTTTTTTGAAATCCATTCTTTAGGGAATTCTCTTTCGGAGTTGGCTACTTTCTCCAAAGGAACTTTATCATAATCAACGTTATAGATTATTCCGGGGCGGCGAAGCAGCGTAGACATAAATCCTGATCCATTTTCTACAGCAATGGTCACAGCATTTTGACCAATTTTATAAGCTTCATCAAGATCGATAACTGAGGCATAAATTATTGTATCTCTTTGATCGGTTCCGGATACCTGTCCGCGTGCAGCTCCCCTTGCTTTTATTCCTGATTTATTTAAATGATTAACAATCACTTGTTGCGCAGTAAACATGCTGGCGCTAAAAGTTGTATGTCCGAAAGAATCTTGTAGTTCACCTAGTGAGCCAACATCAAATCCTTCGCTTGCAACAACAATAACCCTACCGCTGCGATTTAATTCATCGTTGACATTGTCAGCCAGTTCCGAAAGTCCTAAACCCGATTCAGGTAAATAAATTTGAAGCGGCATTTCGCGTTTGACATCGGCAAGTCTTGCTGCAGCGGGAATGAATCCGATTTTTCTTCCCATAGCTTGAAGAACAATGACGGGGTCAGCTGAAGATGAGCCCATATTTTCTTCATTAATATTTTGGACAATGTTAGCCCAATATCGCGCGACACTGCCATAGCCTGGTGTATGATCAATCAATTTAAATTCCGAATCGCCAACATCGTTATCAATAGTTTTTGAAACGCCGACTCCAACAAGCTCTAATCCTTCCTCGAGAGCCATGTTTGCAACCTTATTAGCGGTATCCATAGAATCATTTCCGCCGATATAGAAGAAGTAACCAATTTTATGAGCTTTAAAGACTTCAATTACTCTTTTAAAATCTTCATGCTGATTGGCTTTCAATTTGTAACGGCAAGTACCAATAGAACCGGCAGCTGGTGTAGTTCTTAAAAGAGAAATTTCTTCCTCATCCTGAGCAGAAATATCAATGAGCTCTTCTTTCAAAATACCTTCTATACCGTGAAAACCGCCATATATTTTATCAAATTTATCCGGGAACATTTTGCAAGTTTCAATAATTCCCCTTAGCGAATTATTTATTACAGGAGATGGTCCTCCGGACTGAGCAATTACGACATTTTTATTTGAAGGCATATTATTTAACTTTCAGACAATTACGATAAATATTAGTTTGATAACTCAAGTTACGCAACCCTTGGAGTATTGGAGTCATGGAATAATGGAATTGAGTTATATTTTCCATTATTCTAATATTCCATATTTCCAAAGAGTTGTTTCTGAGTATGGTGACTTAATGATTTAGTTCTTAATTAAAGCATGATTTTTTTGATTGAATTAATAATTTTTAATTCCTGTTAGATAAATCTCCCTTTATATGCCCAAAGCCCTAGAGCCGGATTAGATATATAAAACACCTCTTCACCGTCAGGCATTATATTCACACCGTCTTTTAATTTTTCTGGATTATATTTTTGAAGCATCATTTGAAGATCAGCATAATTAAATTTTACGCTTTCAATTTCTTCTTTTGAAATATGACCGGGACAATAAGTAATTGAAAATCTTCCTTCGGAAGTACCGTGAATCAGATGAGCCGCAGCGCCGAGACTCTTTTGCAAATCCTCGTTTTCTTTTACGAGTTCTAAGACTCTCGGTGTATAAACATAACCGTATTTCCTAATAATTTGATCGTTGCCTTTATCTTCGCCGAATTCTTTTAACCCAGGAGCTAATACAATTAACTCGCCACCGTCTGCAATAGCCATACGGGTACGGTAGACGGATTTATTACCGAGCCATGTAGTTTTAAATTCCGAAGGATCGAGATAAACAATAACTTTCTTCAATGGTTCGTCAAGCATAACAAAATTTACTTTTAGGGAGAGCTCAGCGGCAAGATTAAAGCACTCAAGATCGTCGCCTACGAATAATCCTTTAACAGCAAGATTACCTTTAGCGTTTTTACCTACGACAGTTAGAACATAAACGATGGGCAAATTTTTAGCAAAATGATCGGAGCCATAGTTTAACACGCGTTTAACCGGAGTATCGGCTCTTCCCATAATTCTTTCCATACCGTAAGCTGCTCCAAGAAAGTGGCTCTTATTGATTCCCTCACCTCCGCCTGTCCCTATAAAAACATTCTTATTATGATTTGCCATCCCGATAACTTCATGAGGTACAACCTGACCGACAGAAAGAATAAGATCAAAATTTCCTTCCACTAAAAGTTTATCGACCTGAATCGGTATGGAATAATCCACGGCTCCTTCGGAAATTTCTTTTACATAATCAGATGGAACCACTCCCAAAGTCACTAATCCTTTTTTCCAATCATGTACGCGGAATAAACCCTTGGGGGTTTTGCCAAACATAATTCCAATTTCCTTTTCGGTCATTGGGTAATGAGTGCCGAGTGCGGGAAGAATATCCGTAAGATTATTATTATAATATTCCCATGTATATTCAGTTAATATTCCAGCAGACGAATGAAGCCGGGTAATATCGGGTGGAATTGCTAAAACTTTTTTCCTGCTGCCCAGTTTATCCAGCGCCTCATACAAGCCTGCTCTCAAATCTTCTTTTGAAAGATCTGAATCAACCGAACCTTTGCTATAATATATCATCTCGACCCTTATAATTTTTATTGGAAATGAAATTCAATTTTTCTAAAGAGGAATTTTAGACACCGGAGTAAACATTAAAGCCGCCGTCAATCGGGATTACAACGCCGGTAACAAATTTTGATAAATCGGATAGTAAATATAAAACAGCACCTTGCAAATCTTCCGGTTCGCCGAACTTTCCCATTGGTGTTGCGGTAAGAATTTTGTTGCCTCTTGCAGTAAGATTGCCTGTTTTTTCATCAATCAATAAAAATCTATTTTGATTTGTAAGAAAGAAACCCGGCGCAAGAGCGTTTACTCTAATATTAACTTTAGCAAGGTGAACTGCAAGCCATTCTGTAAAATTATTTATGGAGGCTTTTGCAGCCGAGTATGCGGGGATTTTTGTCAGAGGCCTGAAAGAATTCATAGAAGAAATATTTAATACCGAACCCCCGCCTTTTTCTATCATATCCGTTGTAAACGCCATGGTTGGGAGCAGTGTTCCAAGGAAATTCAAATCAAATACTTTTCTAAAGCCTTCAACATCCAGGCCGAAGAATGTTTTTTCAAGTTCATTTAAATTGTCTTTTTCAATAAATTCATATTGAGTAGTAGCAAGCGGTGAATTACCACCTGCGCAATTAATCAGAATATCAATTTTACCGAAGGAACTATTAATCTCTTTTTTTGCCTTTAAGAGAGATTCTTTATCAAGCACACTGGCTTGTACGCCGATTGCCTGTGTTCCGGTCTCGTCAAATAAAGTTTTAGCGGTTTTATCAGCGGCATCTTTTAATAAATCGATTACGGCAATTTTAACTCCTATAGCAGATAAGCCTTTAGCAATCGCATTACCGATAACTCCGCCACCGCCTGTTATCACACAAACTTTATCTTTTAGATTATCGAATGAAAATTGGTTCATTGTACATCCTTTAAATTTTATTTAATAGAGCATTTATAAAATAAATTGTGAATTTAAACCATAAAGCCTTGATTTTGTCTAACTAATTAAGAGATAGGAAAAATTGAAATGGTAAGACAAAAAAGAATTTTAATTGTCCGGCAGGATAGGATAGGTGATGTAGTTGTGTCGACTTCAATACCGCGTGCGATTAAGAAGCAGTGGACTGACAGTTACGTCGCGGTCCTTGTATCAAGCTATACTAAAGATATATACCTAAACAATCCTTACGTTGATGATATCATTATTTATGAAGATGTTCCGTTTAAGAGTATTAATAATTTCTTTATACGAGTAAAAGAAATAAGAAGAAATAATTTCACACACGCTTTAATGCTACTGCCGTCAAAAAGGATTAATTACCTTCTGTTCCTTTCAGGTATACGAAAAAGAATCGGAATAGGGAAAAAATTTTATCAATTTATAACATTTGTAAAGGGCGTCAGCAGGCACAAATATATTCCGCTGCGTCATGAAGCAGATTATTGTATGGACCTTGCGAGAAGGATTGGCATAAAATCTAATGATTATGCACCAAAGATTTATTTAAGTAAACCGGAAAAAGGGCATGTAGATGAAACAAGATTGAAATTGCTGGAAGAGGACAAAATAATTGTGGGGATTCATTCGTCCAACGGACATTCAGCTCCGAATTTACCCGTAAAAACTTATTTACAGCTTATAAAGAGACTACAAAATACAAATCGATTTAAGATTGTTGTTACGGATAATATTGTTCCGCCGGAAATGCAAAACCTTGAGGGGGTGGAATATCCAAATGACGGATCAGATTTGAGAAATTCCATTTTGAACTTTGCAGCATTAGATATTTTAATTTCTTCAAGTACCGGGCCGATGCACATTGCCGCAGCTTTGGGAATTAAAACACTCTCAATGTTTTGCCCACTACCAGCATGTTCACCAAAACTTTGGGGACCGCTCGGCAACGATAACACAATAATTCTGCCGGAGGAAAATTATTGTAATATAAACTGCAAGAACCATCCAAAAGATTGCACGTTTGAGGGTAATGGCGGAATCAGTATCGGAAAGATACTTTTCTCATTAAACTCCTTAGCTGAAGAATATAAAAAATCAGCTTAGCAGGGAAACTCCAATTATCTTCCCATCCAACCGCCGTCAACCGTAATAACACTTCCGTTTAAATAATTGGAGGCATCCGAACATAAAAATACAACTGCTCCCATTAAATCTTCAGGTAAGCCCCAGCGACCTGCAGGAATTCTATCAAGGATAGCCTTATTCCTAACCTTATCTTCGCGAAGTGCTTTTGTATTACTGGTTTCAATATAACCGGGAGCAATAGCATTTACATTAACTCCTTTTGAAGCCCACTCATTAGAGAAAGCCATTACGAGTTGTTTTATACCACCCTTTGAGGCAGCATAACCCGGCACTAAAATTCCACCTTGAAACGAAAGTAATGAAGCAACAAAAACAATTTTTCCATAGCTCCTTGCAACCATTTCCTTTCCGAACTCTCTTGCCAAAATAAATTGAGCGGAAAGATTTATCTCAATTATTTTATCCCAATACTCATCGGAATGCTCTAGGATTGGATTTCGAAGAATTGCGCCGGCGTTATTTACTAAGATTTCAATTTTAGGGAAATCATTTTTAACGTTGCCTATAAATTTGTAAAGCGCTTTTCTGTCAGAAAAATCACATGTATATGCATAGAAATTTCTCCCGGTACTTTTAATTAATTTTTCAGTAGCAGAAAATTCTCCTTTTGATGAAACGCCGATTACATCGGCGCCCGCTTCAGCAAGAGCAAGAGCATAGGCTTGTCCTATTCCTTTATTTGATCCGGTAACAAGCGCTGTTTTGCCTTCTAAGTTAAATTTATCTAAAATCATTTTGTCTTCGATAATTCTATTTTAAAGATTTCATAGAAATAACATCCATATCATCAAAAGCTTGATTTTCGCCCCCCATCGCCCATATAAAAGTATAATTCTGAGTACCCGCCGCCGAATGAATCGACCAGCTTGGTGAAATAACTACATCCTGATTTCTTACAATAATATGTCTTGTTTCTTCCGGTTCGCCTATTAAATGAACTGCCATTGAATTTTCAGGAAGATTAAAATACATATAAATTTCTGTTCGCCGCTGATGCGTGTGAGCCGGCATAGTATTCCAAATACTTCCCTCATCCAATTCCGTCAAACCCATAACAAGCTGACTGCTTTTTATTCCGTTGGAGTGGATATACTTATAAATAGTCCGTTTGTTTGATTCTTTAATTGTACCAAGCTTTGCAGATTCTGTTTCAATAAATTTTATGTGATGCGTTTTATATTCAGAGTGAGAAGGATAACTGACGAAATAAAACTTAGCCGGTTGGTCAGGGTTTTTGCTAAAGAATTGAATATCCTTAGTGCCTCTTCCTACGTAAAGACAATCTATATATTCCCCAGGA
>JAJYSI010000151.1 GCA_021793635.1 Bacteroidota bacterium | reverse complement strand
ACCACTATGTCTTTAAGATATTCGAGAGCTCTTTTAAGCTGCCGCTGCAATGTGCCGGTAAATATTTTTTCGGTATAATTTGAACCGGCTTCATCTCCGAAAGTAACGATTTCGATTTTAGCTGAAGGAAATACTCTTTGAGGTTCTTTGGCAAAGAAAAGAAGCCCGACATTTTTAGGCAACAGATATTCGTCCGCACCTTCGGCGATGTTCATTCTTCGTGCAATCTCACTTAACTGCAAATTTGGAATTTCTTTTTCAAGGTCGCTCTTAACTTCATTTAGGAAAGTTTTTATTTCAGATAAATCCAATTGAGATAAAGGATGAAAATGATTTAACTGATCATCAAAAGGAATATTATTTGCCGTTGAAATAAGTTCATGTTCTTCATCTAAATTTGGTTTAACCGAGGAAGAATATTTTCTAATATAATAAAAGAATTGAGACTTATTCCCTAAAGTATCGGGGACTTTATATGGGCGGTTACTTCCGCCCGGGCACCAAAGGATAAGCAATTTTTTATTTTGATAATCTACGGGTTCAACGATAGGGAAATAGTTTGGTAAAATTCTTCTACAAATTTGGTTTAGCTCTTGTTGTATTTTATCAATTTTATTTAATTGAATTCCAGTCGGAGGGAAGATCGGCAGTCCATTGTTTTCAGCAACACCGAGAATAATATATCCGCCGCCCCAATTGTTAAAATCATTTGCAAATGCACAAATTGTTTTTAAAGTGCGTTCAGGATTCCAACCCTCGCGAAATTCTATTCGTTCCCATTCAACTGTTTCCCCCGTGAGTAATTCATTAATATTTATTGGTAACGACATTATTCAATTACTTCCTTAATCATACCATCAGTCTCTGCTTCTAATGCTAAAATATCATTTTGTATTTCTTCCAAACTTCGGAGAGGTTTGTATTTGTAGAAATACTTGGTAAAGTTTATTTCGTAACCTATTTTGGTTTTGCTATGGTCAATCCATGCATCGGGCAGGTGAGGCAGGACTTCTCTTTTAAAATATTCTTCAACATTTTCTTTGAGCGGCACATTTTCAAAATCTCTTAAGTCGGCATCCGAAATAGGTTCACCCTTTTTATCTTTTTCAATTTCGCCTTTAGCATTTCTTTTGGGGCGTTCAACAGTAATTCGCTGGTAACCGAAATCTTCATTATCAAAAATTTTGCAGTAATGACCTTCCTCAAAAGCTTCATAGATTTCTGTAATGGTTTTTATCTGGTCGGATTTTCCGTCTCTACCGTCACCTATTTCTTTTCTTTTATTGCCAAGGCTGCGCATCATCTTAACATAGAACGGATTATTCTTGTCGCCTTCTTCCCAATCGCTGCCGGTTGCATTTATTAATTGGACTTTCCCTTTTCGTTCAGTCTTTTTCCTATCAGTAACAATCCAGAAATAAGTTGAAATGCCGGTGTTATAAAAGAGCTGATCGGGCATTGCAATAATAGCTTCGAGCATATCGTTTTCAATTATCCATTTGCGTATGTCACTTGGGCCGCTTCCTGCTCCACCGCTAAACAAAGGCGAACCATTAAAGACAATTGCGATACGGCTGCCGTTAGCACCACGTTTCATCTTGCTTATCATGTGTTGCAAGAAGAGAAGAGAACCATCACTTATAGAAGGTAAACCGGCACCGAAACGACCGGCGTAACCTTTATTATCATATTCATCTTTAATAAACTTTTGAGCTTTCTTCCAATCAACGCCAAACGGCGGATTGCTAAGCAGATAATCAAACTTTTCAACTTCCAAACCATCCTGGCTAAAGCTGTTGCCAAATTTTATGTTGGAAGGATTTTGTCCTTTGATGAGCATATCGGATTTACAGATTGCATAAGATTCAGGATTTAATTCCTGTCCAAAAAGTTCTAAGCGGGCGCCCGGATTTAAGTCGTGCAAATATTCGTCGGCTATAGATAACATTCCACCCGTTCCACATGCGGGATCATATAGGGTTTTTACAATTCCTTCTTTTCTTAAAATATCTTTATCATCTGCAAAAAGAAGATTGACCATTAAGCGGATTACTTCACGCGGAGTAAAATGTTCACCGGCTGTTTCGTTAGATATTTCTGCAAACTTGCGGATAAGTTCTTCGAAGATGTAACCCATTTCCATTGGTTCTGTAACTTCGAATTTATCTTTGGCGTCTGCAAAATGTTTTATGATTAGGTAAAGTAAATCGTATTCATCAAGTTTTTTTATCTGATCTTCAAAGCTGAAGTAATCAATTATTTCTTTAGCGCTAATTGAGAAACCGTTAATATAATTTCGGAGATTTGCCGCAATGTTATTATGGTCTTTGGCTAGTTCTGTAAAATCAAACTTACTATGGTTATGGAATTTAACTTTTGCAATGCCGTTGAGAATAGGTTCGAGTACTTCGGGTTTTTTGTCTTTATGTTTTTGATATGCTTCAAGGACTTGTTTTTTTGTTGGTTCTAAAATCATATCTAATCTTCTAAGAACCGTAAAAGGGAGAATTACTTTTCCGTAATCAGCTTGTTTGTAATGACCCCTAAGTAAATCTGCGATGGACCAAATGAAGTTAGCTTTTTCTCTAAAGTTGTTCATAATTATTCCAAGAACAAAAAATTCATGTTTGGGTTAAGTTTAAGAATAGAGCTAATTAAAATTGTTTCCTTCCTAAGATTTTCTGTAACATAAAGAAAATCATGATCATTAAGTGGTAAAATATATCTAAAGTTAAAGACACATTCTAATAATTTAATAAAAAAACGAATTGATTATTAATCCACTGTTTAGAGGTAATTATCGAGTTCATCAAATTTTGTAAAGAGGGACGGCGGATAGTTGGTGGTTCGCCGGCCGAATTCGCGGGATTTGAAAAGGATTTAGTGTTATTGATTCTAAATCTATCATAATCTATTCCCGGAGGGATGGATTTCCCAAAAACGGCAGCAAATTACAGTTGCTGCCGAAAATTAGAAACTGTTTTTAAATAATTGATTATATCTGATTTTTTTCTTCTTCTATCGGCGTAACGAAGTATACGATTTACATTAACAGTATACTTATTAAATACCTCGTTAAAAATATTCTTCATTTCGGAACCCTGTTGAGAAGAAAAAATATTATCATCACAAAATATATCAACAAGCATTTTTTCAACTGTTATTGTATTTACTCCTTTTATATTTTGGACGGGAGCCTCGGATACTAAGGATTTAATTATAATTGAGTTATTTTCAGTAGATAGATATCTGGTGATAACATCTTTGTCATACTCTAAAAACACGGGATAGTTATTATCCTTTAAGAAATAAAATACCGATTCCATAGAATCTTTTTCCACCTCAACCAAAAGATAAAATTTTCCAGGCTGGTGAATAAGCATCTGGTTCAGAGAAATATGGTTCGCCAATCTTAATTATTTCCTCTTTTGTAATGAAAAGATTTACCGGTTTTTCTGCATTCTGTTCATTAAAAAAATAAGAAGCGAGTATGTTATTCCATTTTAGATAATCCATAACCTATAAGTATGTTGACATAAAATATTTTGCATTATTTTTTGATTATCATAACTATTCCCAAACAAATTTATTAGGATTCCATTTGAGTTTATCATCAGAAAAAGCCGGCTCGATGAATGAATTTATTTTATCGACAACTTTAGCAAAATTATTTTCAGCACTTAAATTATTACGTTCAAGAAAAGAAGACCACTGAGTTTGTTTTTGAGGATTAGCTTTGAAGGCTACGTCATAAATTTCTTTACGAAGCTCTATATCCGTACCGCGATGTTCAAAGGTTTCCATAATTGCTTTTTTAAGTGTATCTTTTTTGAATTGATAATTCCCGGCAAAAAAGAGGATATCATAAAAATCTTTCATTCTACTTGTCTCGAGTTGAAGTGAAGCTATTGCTTCAAACTTTTCTGCGATTGCACTTTCGACAGAATATACTTTTAAGCGAGGTGCAGGTAAATCGAGTAATACCGGGAAATCAATTTCTATAGGGCCGCCGGAAATTTTATCACCGAAGCCGATATCCAATTGAACTCTTACTTTAGAGTTTTCGAGATAAGCGTAAAACTTAATCCGGACACCGTGATAATCTCCATCTTCTACAATATTTTCGGAATCAATATGAGCCGCATCGAAACGCAAGCCGTCTTCATAATTAATATTTAGAATCTCTGCTATAATTTCGGCTATCTCATCTTTTTCATTTGTCAAAGATGATCCAAGGAAGTCAATATCTTTTGTCGGACGGGAGCGATTAATATCATGCGCAACAAAAAGCAGTGCACCTTTTAGAATTAGATTGTTTGAATATATTGACTTTGATAGTCGAAAGAGGAAACGCTCCTGAATGTACTGGCGCAAGATGCTTTGAAATTCATTACCTGACTGTACGGAAATATTTCTAAGTCTTTCTTTAACGGAAGCAGAAATATTTTTAAGCTCTTTTTTCTGCTTCATGACAGGATAGCCTTTACCATAGGTTCAATTTTTTTCTTAACGCCGCATATCTCAGAATATTCAAGAAGTTTTGGAATGCTTCTGCCTTTACGGTTCTTAAGGTATTCTTTTAGGGATTCAACGGCTACATCTTCACCAAGCTTGTTCATGTAACGGAAAAGATCGCCTATTGTTTTTTCTTTGTTATAGATTCTAATTGTTCCGCTCTTTGTTACGAGAGTTTCTATACCGGGTTTATAATAATTATCGCCAAAGTAATAGACTTTTATAGGCGGGTACTGAAGAATAAATTTATCCGTGTTGTTGGGAACCGCAACATAAATTTCCGAAGGATTGAATGTTGTAAGTTGGTGATAGTCAGCCGCTGAGAGAAGGCAAATGACAGCTTTCTTATTAGAGTTGCACACGTCGGCAAAGCTGCCGTGCTCATCCCAGGGATAATCAACAAGTTTGTATAGACCGGGTCTAACTTTATCTATAATACCACTTTCAATCGCCTTTGCTATATCCCTTGTTTGAATTCCACTCTGGCGGAGTATATTCATTCTTGAATAGCCGTTATTCTTTTTAAGTATTTCTATTATTTTTTCCATGTATTCAAAACATTGATTCGTTTACAAGGTAAATATAGTAAAATTACCTTGAAATTGATTCAAACTTAAATCCGACAAAAATATATGGAAGGGATGTGGAGGAATGGAGGGGGGGAGTAGTGAAAACGACATTTTGATGTTTGATAACGGTTTTAAGTCGATTCTTCTAATTTAGTAAATAGGGATGGCGGATCATTGGTGGATCTACGGCCGAATTCGCCGGATTTGAAAAAGAAGAGAATGATTGCTTTAGCTGCTAACATGAAGCGGGGATCATTTTCATGTCCTTGAGGTATTAACAAGTTGGAAAGTTCTTCAAAATATGCGGGGTCGTTTACCGGGAAATTAACTATGCCTTTATGGTTGCAAGGAACGGATTTAAAATAATTTTGAACTTTTTCAAGTATTGCATAGAGCTGATATTCATATTCACTAAAGTATTGCTTAATAAAATATTCAACCAGGGCTATGTTGGTCCAGTGCGCAGCAAAGATGTTTTTTACTTCTTGTTGTTTTTTTTAATAAAGTTTGATTCGATTTTTGTTTTCAGATTACTTAGTTTTTTTTCAAAAGGAATTACGGTAACTAAATTTTTAGTATTGGTGTTTAAGAAATGAAATATTGCTTTAATGACAGAGTGGTCAATTTGGGTAAGAGGATAAATGTGGTGGAACATTAATAAGACACCTTACGCAACTCCAGGAGAAATGGAGTAATGGAATATTGGAGTGGTGGAATGGAGTGAGGGGGTAATGGAATATTGGAGTAGTGGAATAATGGAATAATGGAATAATGGAATAATGGAATTGAACGGCATTTTACAGTATTCCATAATTACAATGATTTGTTTCTGCATAATTTGAGTGAATAAGTTTTAACTCAAGAAAGATTTCTATGAGGTTGGGAGTGTTTAGTAATGAAAGTTTTTTGTTTTATTAAAGCCGGCATCTGAGACAGCACGCGAAACAAAAGAAAACATTTTAGATTATCCGAAATTATTCTTGGCTCATCCATAAACGTGAATATTTAATGAAATTCCATTATTTTTGTAAAAAAAATAACAATTTTGTTTTTCAATTCAAAATAAAGGCGGGGCAAAATAAGAATGAGTATCTACAATTGCACAAACAGTACCACATTTAATTTTATAAGGGAGAAGGTTATGAAATTCTGCATCGAGCTCGCGACTATTGAAGAACAAATAAAATATTTAAGTTTTGTGTTATTAGAAAAGAAAAATAATCCGCCGGAGTTAGATGAAAATCTTGGACTAAAGCCATCCTTTGAAGAATTCATAAAGAACGAAATTAAGTTTAGGAAAATGCTGATTAAGATAGGCAACAAATCCACAGCTTGTCTGCAAGACGGGCAGTCAAAGGAAATAATAAAAATTAACGGGAAACTACATGAGGTCGTTAGAATTTTTGAGTCAATGAAAACAGCTGAAATAATTTCTCCGAAAACAGAAGTTTCACAAATAGGAAATATATTCTTTACTGAAAAGATTGCTGTTAATAGTTTTGTTTCAAGGTATAACGCAAGAAAAAAAGATTTAATTTCAGAAGAAAGAAGTACGAAAAGCGAGTCTTTGTTTAAGTTTCTAACTGGCTTAATTGAAATAAGTTATAAGGGTAAGCCGGAAATGTTAGATAAGATATCCGAACATATCGAAAGGGTAAGGAAAAAATCGTATATACGATAAATACGATTTTTTCTTAAAATCATTATTTAAGTTAGCGCTCAATTAATTTACTACCTGCTAGCAGGTTAACGGGAAGTAACTAAAATTGAAGGAGCGTTAACAATGAAAACACAAAAGGAAAATGCAGTTCTAAAGAAACTTCATCAGATTGAAAAGCTTCTCGGGGAAAAGAAAAGCGATTTATTTAACTTCGTTCAAGCTACCAAGTATTTAAGCATTTCACAGTCACATCTTTATAAACTGACAAGCCAAAGAAAAATTCCGTCTCATAAACCCTCGGGGAAATATCTGTATTTCTTTAAGGATGAGCTTGATTTGTGGATTACGAATAATGAGGAGGAGAAGAAGCAGAAGTCATCACCGCAATGCGGGATCCCTTCGGGAGGAGGCAGTAGTCAGATGTCAGGAGAAATGGAAGAAGAGGAGCCGCCGTGAGGGGAATTCTTAATTTCTTTTATTGAGAGACAGCGCTATACAGGGGATTTCTCCTCCCTTCGGTTGTCAATGACAATTAGTGGGTTCATTTCGACTATCGGCGGACAAGTTCAAGTGTGAGGGTAAGGGTACAAGGTTAAGGTGATAAACATGGATATCTGTTTCCCTTTAAAAATGGGTATTTAGTATTTTTTGTTCTCAATGCTCTTGGTTCACTTCTACCCAATCGTCTTTTTCGTTTGTACTTGATCAGAAGTCTCCGGACTTCTTCTGCCACCGTGTCTACTGTAACTTCTTCCGATCTTGTCAATATATCGATCCGTCTTCTTATTATTTGCAGAGCGAGTTTGAAACGATCTTCTTGAGGGGGGAAAAGCTCCTTTGCCGGAGCTATCAGTTGTCGGCATTATTGTCCTTACTAAGTTA
>JAJYSI010000150.1 GCA_021793635.1 Bacteroidota bacterium | reverse complement strand
CAAACCGGAAGTTGAGCTCTACGAAAGGTGTAATAGGAATAATAGGCGCGGGTAATTTTACTAGTATGATGATTGTGCCTACTCTGAAAAAGTTAAATGCAGATATGAAGTATATCTGTAGTTCAAAGGGATTATCGGGCACTATACTGGCAAAAAAGTACGGTATAGCAAATAGTACGACAGACTATCATTCTGTACTAAATGACTCTCAGGTAGACGCAGTCTTAATTACCACCCGCCATAACCAGCACGCATCTATGGTAATAGAAGCATTGAAAGCGGGAAAGCATGTGTTTGTGGAAAAACCCTTAGCGATAAGGGAAGATGAGCTTCAAGAAATTATAAATACCTATAATAAGGGGGGAAAAAAATTAACCACAGACGACACAGATTCATTCACAGATTCGCACAGATTAAACACATCAATTATGGTAGGGTTTAATAGGCGTTTTTCCCCTTTCATTATTAAAGCTAAGAAGCTGATGGCTTCGGCGGATACTCCGGTAAATATCATTGCTACTATGAATGCAGGGTTTATTCCACAAAATTTGTGGGTGCAGGATATGGAAACGGGAGGGGGAAGAATTATCGGGGAGGCTTGCCATTATATTGATCTTATATCGTATCTGACTGGCAGTAAAGTACATTCAGTTTATATGAGCGCTTTGGGTAAAAATCCTTCCGACAATAGCGATAATGCTATTATTACATTAAAGTATGAAAATGGCTCACAAGGAGTGATCAATTATTTTGCTAACGGTAGTAAGGCTTATTCTAAGGAAAGGGTTGAGATTTTTGGCAGTGGCAAGACTCTAATCATAGATAATTTCCGTGAGATGCGCGGCTATGGGATAAAGGGATTTAAGAAGGATAAAGGCAAACAGGATAAGGGGCACTATAATCAGTTTAAGGCATATCTTAATTTCCTAAAGAATGGCGGGGAGCCGCTGATTCCGTTCGACTCGATAGTTAATACTTCAAAGGCTACTTTTGCGGCGATTGAATCGCTTAAAAAAAATAAAGTTATAAATCTGTGATGAAAAATCAACCGCAGATAACACAGATTACATGAAAGATGGACGAAAGATTAAACAAAATATCTTACGACATTATCGGATGTTCATATAAAGTTCATTCTTCATTAGGTCCGGGCTTATTAGAATCTACATATGAAGCTTGTCTGGCTTATGAGCTTAAAAAAATGAATTATAAAATTGAAACACAGAAAGCCTTACCCGTCATATATGAAGAGGTTAAACTTGAAGTTGGTTATAGAATAGATTTGTCAGTAAATGATTCGGTGATTGTAGAACTGAAATCAATTGAAGCAATTAATGATGTACATATTGCTCAAATATTGACATATATGAAATTATCAAAAGTTAATCTTGGTTTACTTATAAATTTTAATGTTAAAGATCTGAAGAAGGGAATAAATAGATTTATTCTGTGAGAATCTGTGACCTTTTAATCTGTGAATATCTGTGGTAAAAAGGTCAACCACAGATTAACACAGATTATCCACAGATAAAAATCAAAATAAATGTTTAACTCAATAATAAAATATTATAATACCCTAAAGTACCTTAGACCTGTCCAGATTTACGGCAGAATATTTTCAATAATTAAAAAAAAATCCAACTTAATCAAGCTTCCGAACATTCCAAATAAATTAAAACCTTCATTAATCCCGAAAACAAATTTCATTCATCATGATCCCTGGAATAAAAAAGAAGAATTATTAAAAGGCAATTTTGATTTTTTAAATTATATCCTAAAGATCGGCTTCCCCCCTAAATGGAAAGCTGAAGACACATCGTTATTATGGCAGTTTAACTTACATTATTTTAACTATCTCTTTTTGCTTGATAAGGATGAGCAGATAAATTTATGTAATAATTGGATAGAGAATAATAAAGTTGGCAAAGGGATTGGCTGGCATCCTTATGTTATTTCATTAAGATTGATTTGCTGGTGCAAGATTGGTTTTGAAGATGAAAATATAAATAAAAGTATTTATCAGCAGGCTGCTTTCTTATACCGCAACTTAGAATATTATCATCCCGCAAATCATTACCTGGAAAATGTAAGAGCACTTATTTTTGCCGGGTTGTATTTCAAAGATCAAGGAGAATCTGATAAATGGTTAGAGAAAGGATTGAAGATATATTTAACTGAAACACCGAAGCAGGTATTAAACGACGGCGGGTATTTCGAACGAAGCATAATGTATCATGCAATTATTCTGGAGAGCTATCTTGATATATTAAATATTCTTCCTAATCACAATGATAATTACAACTTATTTGTAGACACAGCTATTAAGATGTTAGACTTTCTTATCGCTGCGACGCATCCCGATGGAAGGATTTCATTATTTAATGATTCGACTCAGGAAATAGCGCCATCAACTAAAGAATTAATTTATTATGCAAAAAGATTGATGGTCAACGATAAATTATCTGAGTTTGAGTTCAATTCAAAATTCAAAATTCAAAACCTGCCTGCCGGTAGGCAAGGTTCAAAATTCCATTCTAATTCTGTAGTTTATCCAATCATCCAAACATCCTCTCAAGCTTTAAATGATTCAGGCTACTATGTATACAGAGATGATAAATTTTACTTAGCAATTGACGGCGGAGCGATTGGTCCGGATTTTATTCCTGCACACGCACATGCCGATATATTTAGTTATGAGCTATCGATAAAAGGCGTTCAATTTATAGTTGATTCCGGAGTTTATGAGTACAGCGAAGGTGAAATGAGAAGTTATGTAAGAAGCACAAAAGCGCATAATACGGTTTCAATTGACAGCAGAGACCAGGCTGAATGCTGGGGCGGTTTTAGAGTTGCAAGAAGGTATAAACCTTATGATGTGAGCTTTAAGGATGTCGATGATAAAGTTTTTTTTGAAGGTAAGTTTGGTGGTTATGCAAAGCTTATCGGTGATAATTTAATTCATCATAGAAAAATTGAAATTGAAAAAGGAACTTCGACAATTACTGTAAATGATAATATAACAGGATCGGGAAATCATAACATAGAAAGTTTCATCCATCTCCATCCAGATGTTAATATTGATAGAATTGATGATAATATAATGTTATCAAGAAATAAGGTTGCACTTCAATTCAAAATTCAAAATTCATCATTCAAAATTATTGATGCCTGGTATTGCCCTGAGTTCGGGAAAAAGATACTTAATAAAGTGATAAAAATTTATACTAATCAATTACCAAGTAAATTAACTTACAAATTTATACTAAAATAGAACGCTGATCTTAATGATTATTATGATCTGCGCTGAATAATAGGATCATAAAAATCAGCGTTCAATTTATTATACTATGAAAATACTGATTATTACCAGGCATTTCCCTCCGGACAGTGGGGCACTGTCTTACCGGATGAAACATTTAGCTGGAATATTAGCAAAGAAATATGATCTGACTGTTATTTCCTCACAGCCGAACAGGTATAACGACAAGGTAAAATACAACAAAGAAGAAACTTTTGATGGTTACACTGTTAAGCGTATCTGGAGCGGCGTAATACTTAACGGGCACGGTAAATTGCAGAGAGGTGCGGCTGAAATGCTGGGGGCTTTGTGGATGTCGCTATTTTGTGTGATTAAATACAACAAATACGATGCAGTATTTGTTTCTTCGCCCCCGTTACTTTTTACAATACCGGGAGTGCTTTTAGAAATTTTGTTCAAAAAAAAACTGATTGTAGATGTCCGTGACCTCTGGGTTGACTGGATAGAGGAGACGAAAATAATAAAGTATAAATACTTTGTTAACATGCTAAAGAGCTATGAAAGGCTACTTCTTAAAAAAGCATATTATATCACAACGGCAACAGACTCATTCAGGAAAATAATAATTTACAGATATAAATACGATCCTTCCAGAATTAGTTTGGTATATAACGGTATTGATGAAATATTTTCCGATATTTCCGCAGGTTGGAAGCCGCGTAGTAACGGAAGTTCGAAAATCAAGATATTGTACGCGGGTAATTTAGGCCCTTCCCAGAATCTTCTTTCAATAATTGAAGGTATTAGAAAAACGGTAAAAGAATTCCCCAATGTGGAATTTATTTTAGTCGGAGACGGCGGACAATTTAACTCACTCGCCGGTTACAACAGCAGTTCCATAAAAATACTGAAAAGAGTAGATCGGTCCGAATTAAAAAAAATATATGAAGAAGCGACTACGCTTCTGGTTCATTTGGCAAAGCTTGAAGTATATAAGCATACGGTCCCCTCAAAGATATTTGAATATTTATATTTCCGTAAGCCGATCATTTGTGGCCTGGAAGGGGAGGCAAAAGATATATGCTGGCAATATGGTGACTGCTATAATTTCACCCCCGAGGATTCTGTTTCCTTGTTTAACGCGGTAAAAAAAATTGTCTCGGGACAGCATGCTGATAATTTCGGAAGCCCGAGGAAAAGTGCTGAAGGGCTGTTAAGAAGCTCCAGGAAAATCGATTGGGAAAACGTATTTGAACAAGTCTCCAATAAAAACCGGTAATCTGATCATTTTTGATTTTGACGGTACCCTGATAAAGGGCGACAGTTTTTTTATGTTGAATCTTTTATTGACAACGAAGATAAAAGATCGATTGAGACTGTATGTCTACATGTTATTAACGAAATTTAATTTACTTGATAACGGCAGGTTCAAAGAAAAGATAATAAGAAAGTTCTGGATAAATTTAACTGCGAATGAAAAGAATGATATTATTGAAAAATTATTTTACGAGATAAACAGTCGATTAAGAAAATATGTTACGGAAAAGCTGAGAGAACACGTAGATGCAAACGACATGGTTGTAATTTTATCAGCTTCGCCTGACTTTTATCTTAATACATATATACAAAACGTCTTTCCCGGAGTAAAAATAGAAGCGAGCAAAGTAAAGATAGAAGGGAATGATATTAAATTAGAAAATTATTACAGGGAAAGGAAGAAGGAGATTGCAGAACAGCTAATAGAAGAAAGCGGTCATGGGAAAGTTATTTTTTATACCGATAGTATTAACGATTTGCCCGTAATAAATTTATGTACGGTTACGTATCTGGTTGATCCGTCAAAATCGCAGTTAAATAAAATAAAAAAGCTCTCAAGCAAAGAAATCAAACCATTATTTCTGAATAAATGAATATTAAAGGTACAAAAGCTTTAATAACGGATGTAGAAAGAAGAAAAGCATTGCCCATAATCAGAGCGCTCGGGGAAAAAGGCGTTACGGTTATCGGGGTATCCTATTATAAGATGCCTCTCGGTGCTTTTTCAAAATATTGCAACAATGTATACCGTACCTGCGATTATTTATTGAACCCGGAGCAGTATCTCAAAGAACTTGAAAATATTTTATTAATTGAAAAGCCGGATACATTTTTTCCTATAGAAGATGAAGTTATTAGCCTTATCCTATCAAACAAAAGCAGATTTGAGAAGTATACTAACTTTATTTTGCCCGAATATGAAAATTTCAATAATGCATACGATAAATGGAATGCGATATGTAGGGCGCGGTGCGAAGGAATATCCGTTCCCGTTACATACTTACCTGCTAGCGCCGATGACGTTGAAGAAATAATAAAAAACTCACCCGATAAAAAATATGTTATTAAACCAAGGAAAAGCAGCGGCTCAAGAGGTATTGCTTTCGTAGATAACGCTGCGGATTTGAAAAGAAGATATCTTGAGGTAAAAGCCAAATATGATTCCCCGCTGATTCAGGAAATGATACCGAGGGAAGGTAAAGGATACGGCGTATCAATGTTATTCGACAGAGACATGGAACTTAGGGCATTATTTGGGCACAGGCGTATAAGGGAATATCCAGTAGGTGGGGGACCAAGCACATTAAGGGCAAGTTATTATGAAAAAGAATTGATGGATAAGAGTGTTAACTTGGCCAGGAAGATGAAACTTGCCGGTGTTTCTATGATAGAGTACAAGGAGGATTTAATTACCGGCGAAAAAGTATTTATGGAAATTAATCCCCGGTTCTGGGGATCGCTGCAGCTTGCTATATTCAGCGGAGTTAATTTCCCATTAATTTATCATCTACTAGCTTTGGGAGAAAAACCGGAACCGGTATTGAATTATGAAACGGAACTATTGTGCAGATGGTTGCTGCCCGGGGACATATTGAATTTTCTAAAGAGTAAAGACAGATTCAAACTTGAGCCGAGTTTCTTTGATTTCTTTAACAAAAAACAATCGTACGATATAATATCTTCAAGCGATCCTCTCCCGGCGGTCGGGATTATCCTGGAAGGATTAAGAAAAATATTCTATGGGAACAAGTAAGCTCATTTTTACCGTTGATCTCGAGGACTGGTATCATATTCTCGGTGATAATTATGAATACCCAGTTTCAAAATGGGATAGTATGGAATCTAGAATTGAACGGAATACGAATATACTTCTGGAACTGTTCACAGAATATAAAATAAAGGCTACTTTTTTTTCTTTAGGTTGGGTAGCCGAAAAATACCCTAAGTTAATATCTTTAATTGCCCAAAACGGTCATGAACTGGCGTCACACAGTTATTCACACGGCCTTATATATAATATGACCGAAAAGGAATTCAGGTATGATTTAAGAAAAAGTAAAATAATAATTGAGGATTTAGTTGGGCGGGAGGTGATAGGTTTTAGGGCGCCTGGTTTCAGTATCGTAAAAGAAAATCCATGGGCTCTGGATATACTTTTCGAAGAAGGTTTCAAATATGATTCAAGTTTCTTCCCTTTCGCTCATTCGCACGGCGGAATTAAAACCGAATTAAAGAATTGGGGATATTTACAAACCCCGAAAAACAACTCAATATTTGAAATACCGATATCTAAAGAAAAATTGTTGGGGCAGTCGATTGTATATACTGGCGGTGGTTATCTGAGGCTTTGTCCGATGAGTCTTCTTAAGTATTTGTTAACTAAACAGATTAAAAAAAATGAAACGGTGTTATTTTATATACATCCGCGTGAGATTGATTTCGAGCAGCCAAGATTAAAATTAAAACCCGTTAAAAAATTTAAATTTTATTATGGTTTAAATTCTACTAAAATAAAATTGAATTACTTGTTTACCAATTTTAAATTCTCATCAATCAATGAACTTTTAATTGACCAAAAAGTAATATAATATTTTAAGTTAAATTTCTAAGAAATGAAAAAAATAATTTCGGTAGTTGGTGCCCGTCCTAATTTTATGAAGGTCGCCCCAATACATAAAGCATTTCAAAAACTAGTTACTAGTCACTCGTCACTCGTCACTCATAAAATTTGTCATACTGGTCAACACTATGATGAAAAAATGTCCAAAGTATTTTTTGAAGATTTGGAACTACCGAAACCGGATTTTTATCTTGGAGTAGGAAGCGGTTCTCACGCTGAACAAACAGCGAAAGTAATGATTGAATTTGAGAAAATACTACTACAAGAAAAACCAGATCTAGTAATAGTAGTAGGCGATGTAAACTCCACTATTGCATGTGCCTTAACAGCAGTTAAACTGGGAATAAAAGTAGCTCATGTTGAGGCTGGATTACGGAGCAATGATAGAAGTATGCCGGAAGAGATAAATAGGATTCTAACCGATTCAATTTCTGATT
>JAJYSI010000149.1 GCA_021793635.1 Bacteroidota bacterium | reverse complement strand
ATTCACTTCTGCTATCTTTTGCTTCGCTCAGTAAATCTTCCGGATTGTAATTAACTCTTTCGGTAGTAAGCTCGCCAACCTCAATTTGAGTTTTTGCATCAAGCGCTAGACCGATTACCTGGTTGAACGTCATTCTTGCGATGTCCAGGTTATTATCTGCTTCAATCTTCTGGAGCTTGGTTGATGAATATTGTACTTCAAGCTTTAACAAATCATTCTGAGTTGCAAGACCGTTTGCCTCAAAGTTTTTAGTATCGTCTAGGTGCTGTTTAATCTGCTGAAGATTTTCATCCAGAACTTTATCGTTCTGCTGTGCTTTGTAATAATTCCAGAATGCGCTTTGAATTTTTAATGCCTCGCTATTCTTATCATTTTTAAAATCGGATTCCGCAGCATCATAATTATATTTTGCAGCACTGCTTAAGGACATCAATTTGAAGCCCGTAAACAGAGGCTGCTGTAGTGACAGTTTCATTGTCCAATTATCAAGAATAACGGGTGAAATTGTAATAGGTCTTGGAATTATCGGTGGAATAAAAACTTGAAAAGGCGGTATGTTGCTTAACCGCATGTATCCGGCAGAGAAATTTAACTGAGGCAGTAAAAACGAATTTGCGGCAGTAACCTGCGCAGAGGCACTGAGCAATTTCGCCTCTGATATTTTTAATTCCTTGCTGTTCTTCATGCCGATCTCAAGACTTTCTTTTAACGTCAATTTCTGATTCTGAGCAATGAGGCTTGCTGCCGATATGATTAAAATTAAAATGATTCTCTTCATGCTAAATCCTTAGTAGGTTCAATTCTTATTTTAAAAAATTTTTTTTCAGCATGCTGTTTGGTTTTTTGCCTCGCCGATTAAATGTATGAATACATTTTCGAGCGAAGTCGGAATAATTCGATTATCTATCATTTGTATGCTGTTTTCCGAAAATAACTTTTCAATCTTTTCGAAATCTTCATTGTAATCTTCAAGAGCAACGTTCAGCCTGTCTCCGAACATCTGTACTTCAAAATTGCTTTTCTCTTTTAGCAGCTTATACGCCTTGATTATCGGCGAACATACAACTTCAACGATCAGCTTTTTTATTGATGCTTTTATATTTTGCGGCGTATCGAAACTAAGCACCTCGCCGTTATTCAAAAGCGCTACTCTATTGCATCTTTCCGCCTCATCCAAGTACGGAGTTGACATAAAAATAGTAACGCCGTCTTTCTGAAGATTTGATAATATTTTCCAGAAGTCTCTTCGCGAAACCGGATCAACGCCCGTTGTCGGTTCATCAAGAAAAATTATTTTGGGCTTATGAATCAGCGTGCATGCAAGTGCGAGCTTCTGCTTCATTCCGCCGGATAAATTATCAGCAAGGCGATCCCGGAAAGGAGTAAGCCGGGTAAATTCAAGCAGCTCATTTCTTCTATTCTGATAATCTTTTACCCCGTGAAGATCAGCAAAGAATTCAATGTTCTCATCAATTGTCAAATCACCGTAAAGACTAAACTTTTGTGAAAGATATCCGATTTGCTTTTGAATTTTTATTTTATCTTTCATCAGATCATATCCGAATAATTCGGCTGAACCTGAAGTTGGAATCAATAAGCCGCAAAGCAGTCTAATGGTTGTAGTTTTTCCGGCACCGTCCGGTCCTACCAATCCAAACATTTCAGCAGGCTTTACGTCAAAGGAAATTTCTTTAAGGGCTTTTACTTCACCGAAATCTTTGGCTATTCCGTTTACTTTTATTGCTTCCATATTTATATAATTACAAGATTACAAAATTTCAAAATTACATGACTCAATTAATATTTATCGTCGCATCCGCCGGCATTCCATCTTTCAAATCATATTGCGGATTGTGTATGTGAATTTTAACCGCATAAACAAGCTTTGTTCGCTCATCTTTTGTTTGAATATTTTTGGGAGTGAATTCCGCATCAGGGGAAATGTAAATAACTTTACCGGAAAAAGTTTTGTTAGGATATGAATCAACTTTAACCCGAGCCTGCTGACCGAGTTTTATTTCTCCAAGCTGGGTTTCGGGAATATAAATTTCAAGATCGACATAATTTAAATTTGATATCATAACCAGAGAAGAAAGCGGCGCAACACTTTCGCCGGCTTCGATAAACTTTTTGACTACGAAACCATCAATAGGAGCAGTTACGTATGAGTCGCTGATATTTTTTTTCAGAAGATTTACAGCAGCAATCCTGCTGTCAAGATTTGCTTTTGCTTGCTTGATCTCTTCTGGTCTTGCAAGATTTTTTATCTTCTTCAAATTTTCTTTTGCCGAATTCAGTTGAGCATTGGCAATATCATATTTTGCCATTACATCATCCCATTGCTGCTGAGTAATTGACTTAGCATGATATAATTTTTCATTTCTATTTCTATTAGATTGAGCCAGTTCGAAATTCGCCTGAGCCTGCTTCAATCCATCTTGCGCCTGTTTGATATCTTCACTTCTTGCACCTTGGACTAAAAGTGTAAGCTGGGCATCCGCGGCTTCTTCAGCAGCCTGGGCTTGCTGAAGCTGAATTGACAGCAAGTCGTGGTCGATCGTCATCAAAGTGTCGCCGGCTTTAACCAAATCGCCTTCATTAAAAAATAATTTTTTTATTTGGCCTGTTACTTTTGCTGAAACAGTAACATTAGTTGCCTGGATTGTTCCAGAGGCTTCTATCTTATTTTTATTACTGCTTGAACTACAGCCCCAGAATAGTCCGGCAGTGAATGTCAGTAGAACCAGAATAATCTTCTTCATTTATTAGCTCCGTCTTTGAGTTTATTAAAAATCTTTTTGCCTTTATCTGTCGTAATACCTCTAGCAAGAATTTCAGACATTTCGTCCAAAGCTTCAAGAAAAGTAAAGCGGTTATTTATTATGAAAGCAGGGGTAGCAATCGCACGGGCAGACGCAAGGAACATTGTTATTATTATTTCAGGTCTTTTCTTTACAAAATAGCCTTCCTTTTGCCCTTGAGCAATTATATTAGCTAGAAAAAACGTCATTTTTTTCGTTCTGAAATCATCGATCTCTTTCCATGTTTCAGGAGAATAATAATGGATATCCTTTAGGTTATTTTCATTTATCTTGGAAATTATTTTTGCAACCGTTTGAAATATTCTGAAAAGCTTCTCTACCGCATTGCATTTAAGAGCAACCGTCTCATCTATTAGGTGGGAATTATCATCCAGTATTCTCTTGGCTACCTGAGTTACAAGTTTCTCTTTTGAAGGGAAGTTTTTATAAATTGTCTTTTTGCTCATTCGCATTTCGGCAGCCAGTTCATCCATAGTGGTCTTGAAAAAACCGCCTTCCATAAACTTCTGAGCAGCAAAGATTATTATTTTTTCTTTTTCATCTTCCATGTTAAAACATCGGAAACTTTTTTTGTTTTTTACGTTTCCAAAATAATTACTGGAAACTTTAATGTCAATAGAAAGTTTCCTCCGGATTAAAGAATTTTAAGCCGGTGAGGTATATATCACTTCGGATTATTTTACGTTTACGTGAAAGTTATATTTTTCCAACGCTTTGGAATTGGACCCCCAGGAATGGACATAATTGAATTTTAATGTGGTGGATCCGCTTCCCAAAGCTTCGAAAGTCCAGGTTTCCTTCCCCGCCGCATTTGGAAGTGTCTCATATGGCTGGACAAAATTAGTCCCGAGAAGGATTAACATCTTCTTATCTAATGGCTCGCCTAATTCCCATTTTAAGCCGGCGGAATGATTTGATAAAAGAACTATCGCAAATTTCTCTCCTAACGATACTTCAATCGGTACAGATGGATCGCTGAAAATGTTTTGGTTATTTTCTGCAACTGCATTTGCAGATTGCAAGTCTAATGAATTTTTTACACTAACGAATTTTGTTCCTAAAAAATTACCAATGCTGTCAAAATCAAAAGCGAAATAAGCAAAGCCCAATAGCTGGCAGTTATCGCATCCATTCCTCAAGTCATAATTTATAATTATTCTTTCTCCATGATGCTGAAGATTCTGTTTCTGAGGATAATCCGTACCTTCTCTGTTACCGGGGAAAATTCCAATTTGCGGATAGGAGTTTTTTAATGATTGATAAATTAGATTCTGCTCCATGTCTCCGGTATTTAAATAATCTAAATTATCAACATCAAGCAAATCCGGTTTGCAATTTACAAGTATGCAGCCTTCATGGTTGTTCTGCCTAAAAACATAGTACACATTAGCTGCACCAATTTCACCTAATTTCTTAAAACCGTTCATATATCCGTGTCCTTTTATCAGCGCTGAAAACTCAATTGCCGAACGGGATGCGCCGGCAGCCGCCATCTCGTTAAGAAGACATTCGTACATTTTATCTCCCTGCTGCGCTCCGCAATCAGTATAAATCTTCTGCATAATTTCAGATGTAGGTTTCCAAATAGAGACAGCAGAAATCCTATCGTTATTCGAACTTGAATTAGTCTGAGGATGAAGCAAAGGAGAAGAAATCAGCAATAACGCAGCCATACATTTTAACATTTTCATATCGATATCCAAATCAAAATTTTTATCTATCTATAATTAATATTTTGATTTGGAAATATCAACATGCTTAGATGTCAATTCGGGATAATGAGGTTTTGATACTTCTATTATTGTTCAATGCCAATCTGATCAAAAAGAAAAGCATATTCAAGTGCAATCACTTTAAAACGTTCGAACCTACCGGAAGAACCGCTGTGTCCTGCCGACATGTTCGCATAAAGTAAAATTGGATTACTATCCGTCTTCATATCCCGGAGCTTGGCAACCCATTTTGCCGGTTCCCAGTATTGAACCTGTGAATCATTCAAACCGGTCGTTACCAGTAAAGCCGGATACTTTTTCCTTTCAACATTATCGTAAGGAGAATACGAAAGGATATACTCGTAAAAATCTTTTATGTTTGGATCGCCCCATTCGTCATATTCTCCGGTAGTAAGCGGAATATTTTCATCAAGCATAGTTGTAAGAACATCAACGAACGGAACCGCGGCGACAACTCCCTTAAACAAATCAGGGCGCATATTGATTACCGAACCCATTAACAGCCCACCTGCGCTTCCTCCAACGGCAAAAAGATATTCTTTATTTGTATAATTATTTTTAATCAAAAACTCCGAACATGAAATGAAATCGGTAAAAGTATTTTTTTTATTAAAAAGCTTGCCGTCTTCATACCATTGCCGCCCGAACTCCTGCCCGCCGCGGATATGTGCAATTGCAAAAATGAATCCTCTATCAAGAAGGCTTAATCTTGTTGAAGAAAAATCCGGATCCGAGCTGATACCATATGCGCCATATCCGGTAAGCAGCATTGGATTTCTTCCGTTCTTAATTAAGCCTTTTTTATAGACAATTGAAACCGGGATCTTAGTACCATCCTCTGCCGTTGCAAAAATTCTTTCAGTCGAATAATTATTCTTGTTAAAATTTCCGAGCACTTCTTCCTGCTTCAATAATTTTTTCTCTCCCGTCTCCATATTAAAATCATAAGTAGTATTTGGAGTTGTAGGTGAGGTGTAAACAAATCTTAATACGTTCGAATCAAAATCATAATTAGAATCAGGATAGACAGCATAGGTCTCCTCATCAAATTCAATATACTTTTGGGATCGATTTGACAAATTCAAAATCCTGATCTTCTTTAATCCGTCTCTCCTCTCAAGTATAGCGATATAATTTTTAAAGACTTCAATACCTTCCAGCAAAATTTGTTTTCTGTGAGGGATTATAACCTTCCAATTTTCTTTTGATGGATTATTTATTTCCACCTCTACCAGCTTGAAATTTTTTGCATCGTCATTTGTAGTAATTAAAAATTTATCATTAAGATGTTCAACATAATACTCGTGATTATTTTCGCGTGAGTTTATCAGAATAAAGATTCCATCATGATTATCGGCATCGAGAAACCGGTATTCTGATGCGGTATTACTGAATGAACCGATAAATATATATTTCCCGGATTTCGACTTGTTAACATAAACGCTGAATGTCGGATCAGTTTCATGATATATTTCGGAATCTTTAGAAGATTCGCTTTCAATCTGGTGCTTAAAAATTTTGTATGGGCGTAAAGCCTTATCTTTTTTGGAATAAAAAATTGTCTTACTGTCATTTGTCCATGCAGTCGAACCGGCTGTACCGGAAATTTTCTGCGGCAGCATTTCACCGGTTTCTAAATTCTTAAAATGAATTTCATATTTTCTTCTTCCGGAAAAATCCACACTTAAGGCAAGCAGTTGGTTATCGGGACTGACATTCAAACCAACCACGTTAATGTACTTATGACCTTTCGCCATTTCATTTATATCAAGCATAATTTCTTCTGCAGCACTAAGCGATTCTTTTTTCCGGCAATAAATAGGATATTCTTTCCCTTCTTCATATTTCCTGTAATACAAATAACTGTTGTATCTGTAAGGGACAGATTCGTCTTCCTTTTTTATTCTTCCAACCATTTCATTAAAAATTTTCTTTTGCAATTCGTCTGTATGAGCAAGAGCCTGTTTAGTGTATTCGTTTTCCGATTCAAGATATTCAATTACTTTTGGATTATTGATATCATTCATCCAATAATAAAAGTCTACTCGTGTATGAGAGTGTATCGTCAACTCTTTCTTAATTTTTTCGGCAACCGGAGCTTCCGGCAGTTCCAATTCCTTACTATTTCTCTTTATCGCGGCGTTATCTCTAAACATAATTTATTGCTGATTGATTTTAATTGAACAGTTATTTCCTAACCGTAAAATAGTAAAACAGATCCAGGAGAATAGTCTCATAAATCATTGCGCAAAATTGGCGTGAGATAACCTCGGAAGAGACATTTTGTCAAACAATTTTAATGTTGTAACTTTGCGAAAGATTTCTAAAGTAAATTGTTATTTGAATAGATACAAATATTAAAATAAAAATTAACTGAAACGGAGGAACGAAAATGGATCGAAGAGAATTCATAAAAAAAGGTTCATTAGCAGCAATAGCCGCAAGCACATTCGGAAACTTAACCGAAATATTTCCTAACTCATTTATATCTCAAGCAAACTATGACTTGGTAGCGGTCAAAGGCGGAGAGCCTGAAGTAATGTTTGATAAAGCTATTTCTTCTTTAGGAGGTATTAAAAAATTTGTGAAGAAAGGGCAGACTGTTGTTGTTAAGCCGAACATAGGCTGGGATGTTGTTCCTGAGAAGGCTGCATGCACTAATCCAAAATTAGTTTCAAGAATTATAAATTATTGTTTTGAAGCCGGGGCAAAGGATGTTTACGTCTTCGATCATACTTGCGATAACTGGACCCGGTGTTATTCATCAAGCGGAATAGAAAAAGCTGCAAAGGACGCCGGCGCAAAAGTAGTCTCCGGTGAAAGCGAAGGATATTATCAGAATGTTTCCGTGAAGAATGGAAAAAGATTAAAAGAGGCGAAGGTTCATGAATTGATCTTGAGCTCTGATGTTTTTATAAATGTTCCAATTTTGAAAGAACATGGCTCAAGCAGAATTACAATCGGGATGAAAAATTTGATGGGCGCTGTTTGGGATAGAGGATACTGGCACAGCAATAATCTCCATCAATGTATTGCCGATTTTGCAACCTACCGTAAGCCTGATCTTACGATTGTAGATGCTTACAATGTAATGATGAAAAACGGTCCGAGAG
>JAJYSI010000148.1 GCA_021793635.1 Bacteroidota bacterium | reverse complement strand
TCCATTCTACAGATAATCTGAACGACATAAAAGATGAAAACTTAAAATCTGCTAAACACTTAAATCTGAAATTGGTAAAAAATTTGATGGATCAGCATCAAGGTGAAATAAGAATTGAATCTGATGATATCAGGGGTACAATAGTTACGCTTTTATTCCCATTAAAAAGGAAAATAAATTCATGAAGATCATTTTTCTTATAATTATTTCAGGATTTTTTACTACTGCAGTTCCGGGACAAAAAACGATAAATAAAGTCTTGCTTAGGAGCGAGCAATTGGATACAACTGCATCTAACTCTGCTGGAGCTGATTCGGATACTGTAAATATTAGTCAAATGGTTGCAGCGCAAATTAATGCGGCACGCATAAAAGAAGAACAGACAAATAACAATCCGGCGCCGGTAATCCAATCCAGCATTCAGCAAAACAATAAACCTGGTTCATTAAACCTTTATGACGAATTAAAATCTGGATTTTCTATTCCTGAAGATGTCATGATGAAAGCTTCTATTCTTGCTTCTGCCTCGTTTCTTTCAGCCGCAGTAATTTTTATACGAAGAAGGAAAAGTAAACGCAAAAAACAACCTGCTAATAAAAATCTAAAAGAAAGTATTAAATCCTTGAGAGAAGAAAAAGTTCAAATTAAGGGCAGCAGCAAGCTTTCCAGTGTTAGGAATAGATTAGCAGAAAATACTCCGGCATATAATTTAACTCAGGGTGATATATCAAGAACCGCTAAAAGGTTGAATATATCTAAGGAAGAAATATTGCTTGCCCAAAGATTAAAACGGATGCGCTAACATGTTAGTAAATTATTTACCCGGGATTGAAATCAATTTTATGAATAAAAAATTTTTATCGGAATATTTTAAATGATTAAAGGAATATATACTGCAGCCCGTGGTCTAGATGCCCGTATGAAAAATCTTGAAGTTATTGCCAATAATCTTGCAAATTTAAACACTACCGGATTCAAAAAAGAAATGCCTTTTTCTGAAGTTATGAATCAGTACGGCCAAACACAGATTCAGCAAGTTACTGATTTTAGACAAGGCGATTTAGCGCAGACAAACAATCCTACAGATGTGGCAATATCTGGCAAAGGATTTTTTGTTGTTCAAACAGAAAACGGCCAAGAACTTACACGCAACGGTAGTTTTAAAATTTCCGATAATGGCTATCTTGTTGACCAGCAAGGGAATAAAGTGATGGGTCAAAACGGATCGATTAAAATTGATATGCTTTCATTTGAAAAACAAAAAAGTTTTACTATATCTAATAACGGTGAAGTTAAATTCGGCAATAATGTTATTGATTCACTCATGATAGTTAAAATGAATGATCAGCCAGATTCCGCAAGGGATTCCGGAACAAATTTTTCCGCTACCGGGGGGTTCCAAGCAGCAAATCAAAATGATTATCAAATAAAGCAAGGCTACCTCGAAGAATCGAACGTAAATCCAATAAAGGAATTGGAAAATATGATCCAGGTGAATAACGAATATCAATCTGCAAGTAAAATGATTACATTTTTAGATAAGTCGCTTGACGAAGCTAATCAAATTGGAAAAGTATAGATAAGGAGTAATAAAAATGCCAACACGTGCACTAAGAACAGCAGCTTCCGGAATGTATGCGCAAGAGTTAAATATTGAAGTCATTTCTAACAATATAGCCAACATAAATACAACCGGATTTAAAAAGAACCAGGCGGAATTTCAGGATTTGATGTACCAGCAGGTAAATGTTAACCCTGTTAATTCTGCTGTACAAGGTGTCGCACAAAATTCATCAACCACTATTCAAGTTGGAAACGGAGTTCAGCCGACTGCCGACGAAAAAATATTTACACAGGGTGATGTAACACAAACCAATAACCAGCTTGATCTTGCAATTCAGGGAGATGGTTTTTTCCAGGTACTTAAACCGGACGGAACTTATGCTTACTCTCGTGATGGATCTTTTCAGGTAAATGCAGACGGAAAAATTGTGACCTCAAGCGGTTACGCTCTAGACCCGCCGATAACGCTAGATCAAAATTCTCTTAGTGTATCAATCGGTAAAGATGGGACAGTTACAGCCCAGCAGGTTGGAGGTAGTTCAAAAGTTATTGGCAACATTGAGCTTGCAAGGTTTATGAATCCCGGCGGCTTAAAATCTTTGGGAGATAATTTATATGCACAAACCGATGCATCAGGAACGCCGATAATCGGCACGCCTAACAAAGATGGTTTCGGTTCGATAAATCAAGGTTATCTCGAATCTTCAAATGTTGATATCGTTCAGGAAATGATTGCTATGATTGCCGCTCAAAGGGCTTATGAAATAAATTCTAAGACAGTGCAAACGGTGCAAGATATGATGACAATGGCTAATAACCTTAAACAAAATTAAAATGCGATGTACACTTTTTTATTAATCATATTGTCTTTCGCAGGTCAAGGAAAAAATTCTTTTAGCGACGACTTGAATAATTATCTGATGAAAAACTTGTCGGGAAAGTTTGAAGATTATAAGTACGAAGTTTTACAGATGCCAAAGTCTTACGATAAGATAAAATTTCTGAAAACGGATGACTTTAATCTTAGCGGCAATATGGTGTATATACCGGTAAAAATTTTTCAAAAAAATTCACGGGTAATTGAATCTATACTTTCCGTTAAGTTGAAAATATTCAAAAATGTTATGGTTGCTTCAAAGGATATTTTAACCCGCAGGCAATTGGAAGATAAAGATTTTTACCTGAAGAAAATGGATGTTTCTCTTATGAATGGAATTCCTCTTACTTCTTTTAAGGATATTAATAATTTAAGGAGTAAAGAATTTATTCAAGCGGGTGAGATTCTAACTAAAGATATGGTGGAACCTGTTCCGATAATTAAAGCCGGAGATCCCGTGACAGCAAAATATATTGAAAGTAATGTGCTCATTACTTTTCGCGCTCTCTCCAGGCAGGATGGAGCTATAGGCGATGTAATTACAATTATCGCTAAAGATAAAAAATTATATAAAGCAAAAATAATAGATGCAAAAAACGTAATTATAATAGAGTGATAAAATGAAAAAAATAATTTTACTCGGAATAATAATTTTTTCGACACATCTTCTTGCACAAGATATGAGGCAAAATTCATTCTCCTCACTTTTTTCTGATCAAAAAGCAAATAGAGTGGGCGATGCTATTACAATCCTTGTTGTTGAATCTTCTCAAGCTTCTAATGACGCGGAAACATCAGCAGGAAGGACAAGTAATTTGGGCTTAACAGGTCAATTAAATACAGGCGCTGCCACTGCGCCTGGTGTTGCAGCTAATATAGGCACTACTAACGATTTTAAGGGCACTGGTTCTACAACATCCCAAGGAATGATAAATACAAAAATTAGCGCCACGGTAGATTCTGTTCTTGCTAACGGAAATTTAGTCATTGATGGAAGTAGAAAAATTGTTATTAACGGGCAAGAACAAACTGTAAGCATTAAAGGAATTGTCAGACCGGCGGATATTGCTGCTGATAACTCGGTTTTGTCATATAATATTTCAGACGCACAAATAGTTTTTAAGGGCGAAGGGCTAATTAACAGTGCCCAATCACCTGGCTGGCTGACTAAATTTTTACATTGGATATTTTAGGCTGAAAATGAAAAAGTTAATTGTTTCTTATTTGCTAATTGGTATCTCTTTTATTTACGGACAAAGGATAAAAGATATTGCCTACATTACCGGCGAAGGATCGGAACAAATTATTGGTTATGGATTGGTTGTAGGTTTAGCCGGTAGCGGTGATACACAGCGCTCTACTTTTACTATACAATCCATAACAAGCATGTTAAAGCGTTTCGGTATTACCGTATCACAGGATAATTTATTAACAAGAAATGTTGCAGCTGTTATGGTAACCGCTACGATTAACGATTATTTAAAGTCGGGTGCTAAATTTGATGTAACGGTGTCTTCAATGGGTGATGCAACAAGCCTTCAAGGGGGAACTTTATTGATGACCCCGTTATCAAGCATGACCGGAAAAGTATACGGCTATGCCCAGGGATCAATTTCGGTCGGCGGATTTGATGTTAGAACCCCGACTGGAAATAGGGTTTCACAAAATCATTCCCTTGCCGGAAGAGTCCCGATGGGGGGCATCCTCAATTATGCCCTTGAGCAAGATAGTATTCCGAATCAAAATATTAGTGTCTATTTAAGAGAACCTGATTTGACAACCTCAAATAATGTTGCAAATGCAATAAATGCAAAATTTGGCAACAACGTAGCGCTTGCTAAAGATGGTGCCGAAATAGATGTAAAAATTCCATCATCCAAACAAAATAATATTGTAGCATTTCTTTCGGAATTGGAGACCATCACTGTTCAAAAAGATGAAGTTGCCAAAGTAGTACTTGATGAAAGAACTGGTACAGTAGTCGCTGGGAATAATGTTAAAATTCTTCCGGCTACTATTACTCACGGAAATTTAAACATCACCATTAGATCATATCCTATAATTTCTCAGCCAAATGCTTTCTCAAGCGGAACTACACAAGTATTTAATAATTTGGTCCCCTATGTAACTGAGGATTCAACTAGCACTATTGCAATCCAGGGTGCCTCGACAGTGCAGCAAGTTGCAGCAGCATTAAACTCTTTAAAAGTATCGCCCCAAGACATAATCTCAATTTTCCAGGCGCTTAAAAAAGCCGGAGCTTTAATAGGAGAATTGGATATTATATGATAGGAAATTTAGAACTCAAAATAACAGATCCGCAAAAGCAAATTGCGAATCCGGCAGAGGTATCGGATCACTACACGGATGCTCAAAAAGCAAAAATTGAAAATGCGGCTAAACAGTTTGAAAGTCTTTTAACTTCTATGATGTTAAAAAGCATGACAAAAACTTCTGAAGGAATGTTTGGCGATAAAAGTTTCGGCGGAGATTACTTCGATACTGTATTTCAAAATGAAATAGCCTCATTCATTTCTAAAAATAAAAGTATGGGCGTCGCTAACGTTCTTTATAAGAAAATAACCGGCGAAGATATGGATTCTAAATCGCAAAGTACTCAGCTTTCTCCTTTAAATAATGGATCGAACTCTGATCTTAAATTAAACAATGATGCCGTTCCTATTACGCCTAGCACCCAATCTAGTGACAGGCTTAACCGTTATAACGATATAATTAATTCGGCATCACAGCAATTTGGTGTTGATAAAAACTTAATAAAGTCTGTCATCTTAACTGAGTCAGCCGCAAACGAAAGAGCAGTTTCAAGTGCAAAAGCAAAAGGTTTAATGCAGCTTATAGATTCCACCGCAAGCGAAATGGGAGTTTCAAACGTTTGGGATCCCAAGCAAAATATTTTAGGAGGTACAAAATATTTAGCTCAAATGCTTCAAAAATTTAATGGGAATGTAGATCTTGCGCTTGCATCCTACAATGCCGGGCCTCAAAACGTCGAGAAATATGGAGGTATTCCTCCTTTTGAGGAAACTCAAAATTATATTAAAAGAGTTATGGGTTATTTAAACCATTTAAAAGGAGCAACAAATGGAACTGAACAATCTATTTAATGACCTTAAAAAACAGCATGAATTGTTACAAAAATTTTTGGACTTAATTTCTTTGCAGCAAAATGCGATAATTAATAGTGATGTCAAAGCTTTAGAAGAAACACTTAAAATAGAAAGCACTTACTTTAACGAAATCGAAATAAGTCAAAAATTGATGATGAAAACTATCAAAAACCTTTCTGAAAAGTATTCTTTGAATCCCAAATCAAATAAGTTATCAGATTTTCTGGAAGCGATGAAAGATAAGAATGAAGTAAAGCTCGGTGCTTTCTTCAAACTTCAAACTTCACTAAAAAAATTAATTAGTAACATTAACACTGTAAACAACCAGAATAAAATGTTAATAAGTCAGGCAAGAAATTTTATTAAAGAGATCATCGGTGTATTTGCAAACTCAAATAAAAGTCCAATTTTAGATAGGAAAGTTTAAATGAGTATAAGCAGTGTATTTGACATATCGCAAAAAAGTCTAGCAGCATACCAGGAAGCTCTTGATGTTACCTCTAATAATATTTCTAATGCTTCAAACACGGATTATTCAAGGCAGCAAGTTGTTCTTACTCCTTCACAACCCCAGCAATTAGGGAATTTTATATTTGGTACAGGTGTTGAACTTGGAAGTATTCAGCGCGCTTCAGATGCTTTAACTAACAGCCAGATAAGAACAAACAACCAAAAATATTCTGATAATAATCAACGAAGTACTATTCTTAACCAGGTTCAGCAGCTATTCTCTGAGCCCTCGAGCACCGGTTTGTCAAGTCTAACCACAGCATTTTTTAATTCATGGCAGCAACTTTCTGTAACTCCAAATTCTACTGCTCTAAGAAATAATGTAATACAGGCAGCGCAAAATTTAAGCGGCCAAATCCAAAATATTAACGATGGATTGAATTCCGTAAAATCCGATTTGACTTCCGAAGCCAATGGGCAGGTAACTCAACTAAACGCCGATATTAAACAGGTTCAAAATCTCAACGCTCAAATATTTCAAGCGCAAAACTCAGGACAGCAACCTAATGATTTGCTGGATCAAAGAGATAAAGTGCTTAATGATTTAAGCAATATTGCCAATGTTAATATTAGTTTTGACTCAGGTAACTCTGCTCAAGTATCAATCGGCGGAGTTTTTGTTGCGGATCGAGCGACTTATGCTCAGCTTCAATTATCAAATACTAACGGAAAGATTAGTCTAACTACCACAGACGGCTCAGCTACTGCTTCATTGAATGGCGGTACACTCTTTGCTTTAACCGATATGTATGATAATACAATTCCGTCGTATCAATCATCGCTTGATGGTTATGTAAATAATTTGATGAACAGTGTAAATGCTCAGCATTCTACGGGCTATACTATAAACAATCCCCCGCAAACCTCGGTCAATTTCTTTAGTAGCTATCAGAGTGGCGCTCTGACAATAAATCCGGCAATTGTACAAGACCCTAATAAAATTGCGGTGTCCAGTGATGGGACTGCGGGAAACGGAAACATAGCCTTAAATATTGCAAACCTTATTAATCAAAAAAATGCAAACGGTACCTCTTTGCTTGATACTTATAATCAGCTAATTTCAAAAATAGGAAATGATACTCAAAGTGCTACTAATTCGGCTCAATCGTATCAATTGGTCCTAAAACAATTGCAAACACAAAAGGCTTCTATTTCCGGCGTATCCACGGACGAAGAGATGTCCAATGTAATTCAATATCAAAAATCTTATGATGCATCTGCCAAAATAATGTCGATTGCAAGCCAGATGTTAGATACTCTAATAGCGATGGTGGTATAAAATTATGAGAATATCAGACAGTATTTTTAATACGGATTATCTTAATAATCTAAATACAATAAAAAATAATGTGACGACTCTTCAGAATCAATTGGCTACTGGTAATAAAATTCAACAGCCGTCAGACTCGCCTTCCGGCACGAGTGAATTACTTAGCTGGAATAGTCAATTAGATCAGATGACTACATATTCAAGTAATATCGATAGTGCAACTTCGTTTGTCACTGATACTACTAACGCGATGCAAAGTATTCAAAATGAAATAACCACCGATTTAACGCAACTTACCTCGGTTAACAGTGCAACGGTTAGCAATACAGATCTTAC
>JAJYSI010000147.1 GCA_021793635.1 Bacteroidota bacterium | reverse complement strand
TTGGACGGAGTTCAAAGCCTGGGCAGTTATGATCAGACATGGATATTCAATTTAAGCGGCGGCTACATATTCAAAAAAGGATGGGAAGCTTCTTTTAAGTTTAGATTCGCTTCCGGTAATCCCTATACTCCTTATAACAGCATCGGATTGCAAAGTGCGGCTAATTATAATTCCGATAGATTTCCTTCTCTTAATTCCCTGGACTTAAGAATTGATAAACGCTGGAATCTTAATAAATGGGCTTTAATTACTTATCTGGATATTCAAAACATCTACAACCATAGAAATGTTGCCGCTATTAGCTGGGATTATAGAACAAACTCACTCGATGAATCAAAATCCATAGGCATTTTACCTTCTATCGGTATAAGCGCCGAATTTTAATTTATAAAGTATTTAAACTTAATTAAAAAATTATCGGATGCACTTATTAGTTCGTAAACTGTTGCGTTTAATGCATGCATGCTTCATGCTAAATTTATTTGCCTTAGACTTTATACACCTCTAGGTAATAAACAACTATTTCCGATTTTCTTAGATTATAATCTTCGAAAATCAACATTGATAATTGATTTAATAAAACCCACAAATCAAACGCCAATATTTTTATTGTTACATATTACTATCTCCATGCAACCATGCCCTATGCTTTTTTTTCACCTCAACAGTATTAGTTTCTTAACTTCACTGAAACTGCCGGCGGTAATTTTATAAAAATAAATTCCGCTTGGCAGACTGGATGCATTGAAACTTATTTTGTATTTAGCTGCGCTTTTATTTTCATTCACTAATGTTGTTACCTCTCTTCCTAATTCATCATATACTTTTAATGTAACATGTTCTGACTTCGGTATCGCATATTGTATTGTTGTCGTAGGATTAAACGGATTAGGATAGTTTTGATTCAGTCTGTATACAGTCGGCTCTGTATAATTGGTTAGTACATTTTGAGGGTATTTTTCAATCCTTCCCTTTTCGGATAAATCTTTGCCGACGAGTCCGGAATAATCCGGTGAATAACGATAGATTCTAAATACAAGGTTAAATACCGGCGTACTTCCTTGAGTTAAGATTCCGTTGCGTGTAACCGGGTTAATATAATCCCAAACTTTATTGCCGTAATGGTCTACCTCGAAAAATTCACCGGCGGTACCATCGCAAATTAATGTATTACCGTTTGGCAGCCTTTCTGCACCGGAAATATTTTTCGCAAAAAAGGTAGTCGGCGTTTCAGCAATGTATTGCCAGGTTGTTTTAGCAGGTCCGAATTTACCTGTAGAGTCAATATAATATTGACCGTTAGAATTAATAGGCGGAGTAATCTCATCAATTGAAGAGTAATTGCCGTCCGGTCTTCCATCGCCGTTGTTAAAAATTAGAATATCGCCTTGCCCGGCTAAACCTGTATCAATCCAGCTTGCATCGTGCTGTGCAAATAGTTTTTGATCTGCTGCAGTGCCTGCATCGTAAGCTTGCGGATTACCCCATCGGTAAATTATATCTCCTCCTTTACCTTCTTTACCGCCGGTATGCCCAGCAGCCTGAGCAGTAGTAGTGGAATGATCAATCACCCATATTTCATTAAAGTTGTGAACGCTAAGGAGAATTTCATCCCTTTGCGGATTATAGCTTACGGAATTAATATGCAGCCAATCCTCTCCGGTTGAGCCGTTATTAATATCTACCAATTCGGGATGCTTGGAAACATCTCCATAATTAGCCTTAGTTGAGTCATAGTCTTGAATAAGGTGATCCCATGTATGCCATTGCCAAACTATATCACCACCGGTTGTTCCGGTTGGCTTTACCTCAATAATTTCTCCTGACCAAAGAGCGGTATCAAGTTTTGCAGGGTCCCGACCTGCCGCTATTGCCTGGTTATAGCTTTTCAACTCCCATGCTATTAAAAGGATATCACCGTTCGGAAGATATGCCGCATCATGATGAGTACAATAATTTGCCGAATAATAATTAAAAGACCATGTAAGATTTCCGTTCCAATCATATTTTTCAATTCTCCCGCCAGTACCGCCGGCAACAAACGGATCGGCATTCTGAACATAAGCTGTCCTTAAAAGACTTCCATCAGGCAGAAGCATAACAGATTGTGCCGGTCTGTATGAACTGCTCCATGAATGGACAAGAAAGCCTTTGTTATCAATCAGATAAGTATCGTCCGAAGCAATCGGCGAAAACAGTGTATATCCGTTATATGATGCAGTTGAATCATACGATATCAATCCGACCGTATTGGTCTGCGATAATGTGAGAGATGTTAAATACAAAAAAATAATAAGTACAAAGCGTGTTGTAAAAGAATATTTCATTGCCTAAGCTTTCATTTTCAAATAAACACATAAAGGTACTTAAATATTCTCAATATTCAAGACTCCTATTAAGTGCATAAGATTGAGTTTCTACTTCAGCAGCATCAGCTTCTTTATTTGACTAAAGCTTCCGGCAGTTAATTTATAAAAATACACTCCGCTTGCAAGCTGATAGCTGTCTGCTGATAGCTGAACGCTGTACTTACCTGCCTGCTGCTCTTTATTTACAAGCGTTGCCACTTCCCTTCCTAAAACATCATACACTTTCAATGTTACATGGCTGAATGCTGAAAGCTGATAGCTGATGGCTGTCGTCGGATTAAACGGATTAGGATAATTCTGTGAAAGTGAAATTGATAACGGTTCATTCTTTCCCGTTTCAACAGATGTTGGACTCGATCCTTGTATGACCTGAACACTATAGATTGGTATTTTGCCGGTTGCAGCACTGTTCCCCGGAGCTTCTACATCCACAAATATTCCGTTCTGTGTTATAAAGAAAAATGTGTAGGCGCTGTCGCCTGTGTTTATAGAACCAGATGCCGGTCCTTGAAATAATCTAAGACATGCAAGCGAATCTCCATTAGGAAGAATGATTGTGCCGAATCCGTCTACAATCGTTTTCCTATTATCGCCGCCGGCTGTACCAGAAACAGCAGTACCATTGTCATAAGTTGTATCGTAACTTGTATAAGAATAGCTCCAAGATTTATTGTATGTAAGCGGAAAGTCAAAGATAACCTCGCCGGGTATTTTAACGTTTACTTTGTATGAAGTATCGCTTATAATATTCACATGTCCGATTCCAAGCATCCGGCTGCCTGAAAAAGAAACCACATTATTATTACCTGGGACAGCCAAAACAGTATCATTTGGAAAATGAGGGGCGACAATTGGAATAGAAGATCCGTTTTCTACCGCAGCCTTCATTCCAATGAAATGCAGCGGGCGAAGATCATAAATATTCGGTCCTCCGGTTTGTCCTACATCCAGCGTAGTGTCATTTGAGTATAGTGCATTCAAGGAATCTCCAATGACAAAAACAGATTCAAATTGGTTTTGACTTACAGTTATCTGGGCTATAGCAGATACAGACTGAATAATCAAAAATGCTGTTGTAAAAACGTAAATATTTTTTTTCATATTCTTCTTCACCTAAATTAAATTTCTAAATATCAATCATGTAGGAAGCAAAATAAACAGACGCTAAATTATTCGGCAAAAACTAAATTGAAAATTCTATTTTGATAATCCGCGGAAGGATTTTAATAAATTCATTTTATAATTCCAATAAAATAAGTACTTAAGACAGATTAAGATAGTTTATGATTGCGAACTATCACAGTAATAGTAACAGTAATCTGCCCAAAAGTATTGGCGGGGAAAGATTGAACTAAACGTGATTTGATTATGGAAACCGTAAAAATTCATTCTGCTTTAACTTTGATTCATATCTATTAAAGCGCTAATCAGCTAAGTATGTAAAAATCTTTTTCTTAATGGTATTTATACATTTAGATAATTCACAATCAAAATGAATAATCCGGACAGCATAACAACGAATGTAAGAAAAAACATTATAGTGAAAATTTTCTTGAACAATTTCATAACCGGTAATCCTAAAATATTTTTATTCCAAACTTTGATAAATAATCATTATTTTGAGAAAAGATGTAAAACGTCAAAAATCCAATTTCAGCTAAAAAATAAATCTATTGTAACATCCAAATTTTTGATAATTTTTATCATCATAACAATTGTTAAATGCCGCTCTCCCCAGTAGTCTTAGAAAAGGCTTTAGGAAGAGCAGGCATTTGTGAGGGTAATAAAAATTTACACAGCAAAATCAAAGGGAAATCGAAAATAGAATATCCAAGCATATTTTTGCTGATTCGCGGGGCAAACATAATGCGTAAAAAAAATTTGTAAAGAGTAAAGCTGATAAGATTTGCCAATCTTTACCGAATAGCCGTATTAAACGGTAAAAATTTGTCAACCTTTGCACGATTTTGTTGCTGAGTATTCTAACTTATTGTTTATGACTTGCTGAAGTCCATTTGACATTTCTCACCTATTCACTATTTTGCGCCAGCTTATGAAAAAACTTTTATTCCTATTTCTACTCTACCAATCATTACTTCCCGGTCAACAGTTTAGGGGTATCGACAGCGTATTTAATATGTTGAATAAAAAGAAAGTGGTAAACAATACGATAATAGCCCGGCAGCTGCTGTTTCTTGGCAGCGTAGATAGAGCCCAGCTATTGAAAATGGACAAAAGATTTATTGATCTTGCCGCCAAATCCGGGAATAAATATTTATATGCTTATTTTCTTTATAATGATGCATGGTTACAGGATTTCCCGACAGAAAGGAAAATGCTTTCAAAAGCTTTCTCCATTGCAAAACAGAATAATTATTTAAATCTTTTGGGTGTTATTGATGAAGCGAGAGGAATTGATTTTAAAGAAAATTCAATGTTTGATTCCGCAATGACATACTCATTGAGAGCAAAAACCATTCTTGAAAAAGTCGGCGACACCTATACTCTGGTTGATGTGCTTCTTACTATCGGTGATCTTCATTTTGATTCGGGATTATACGATAAAGCCGAACAGATTTATAGAGAAATAATGATGAAAAAAGGTGAGCCCATTGGCTGGGCGGCATGGCGGAAAGTTGTTATTCTTAATGACCTCGGTCTTATAAGAATTAAACAAGGCAGGTACTCCGATGCAAAAAAATACTTTCAACGTGCGCTCGCATATAAGTTATCGTCAACTAAAAATCATCTATCTTTCAATGACTCTCTTCAAGTTGAATACTCTTACCGTAAACTGATGGAAGTAAGCCTGCTTCTAAATAAGAAAGACGAAGCAGAAAAATATTATAAACTATCAATTCCTTTTGCTAAGTATTTAAATTTTCCAGGCGAGCTGGCTTCGCTTTATATAGATAAAGGCAATTTGGATTTTAACAACGAAAAATATGCCGCAGCACTTGCATATTATAAGATGGCTCAATTCTATAATAACAAATCAGCTAATGTTGAAAACTCTTTGAATCTATACGACAGCATGTCGAAAACTTATTCTTCATTGAATGATTATAAAAATGCCGTTAAGTTCTTCGGAATGTATAAGTCAGCAAAGGATTCATTTGACTCTACTTTCTACCAAACAAGATACATGACCACATATGCCGAATACAAATACAATAATTACCTAAGAGAAATAGCGCATGATAAAAAAATAAACATCCTGCTTTCTATTATTATTATAATTGTATTGAGTTCACTAATTATTATTACCTTCTATTATATTAGATTAAAAAAATCTAAGCAAAGATTAGTTGAGAAAAGTATTGAGCTTGCAACAACAGATCCGTATAAAGTTACCTCGTTTGAATCTCCTCTATCAACTGAGGAACCGGAAGTTAACGGAAAAGGGTTATCTGATGCCGGTGAAATTAATGAAGTTGATGCCGGCAATAATGAGAATATAGTGAAAAGCAAAGTAATTGATGAAGAACTCCTGAACAACATCATTGAAAAGCTTGAACGAAAGGTATCCGAAGATAAAATTTATCTAGACCCCGAATTAACTATTACCAGTCTTGCAGAAATATTAGGTACAAACAGAACATACTTGTCTAAGGCTATTATACATGAATATAAAATGAATTTTATCAGCTATATAAATGAGCTTAGAATAAAGGAAGCAATTAGATTTATAACATACGGCGAGCATTATAATCTTAACATGGACGGTATTGCCCAGAAGGCAGGCTTTAATAACAGAGTCTCTTTTACAAACACATTTCAGAAATACACCGGTGTATCGCCTTCATTCTTTATTAAGAATGCCGGGGCAGGAATAGGAATATCTAAAGATTAAAAAATCCATATATCCTTTTTCCCTCCCAGCGTTCCTTGATTAAAATAAATGATTATTAAAGTTGCTACCTTTTGCTCTTTTCATACTCTTCAAGAGCTATCGTTTCTACTTTCTTTTTTAATTGGTCAGGCAGTATTACGTTATCATAATATTTACCGTCTTTTCCTTTTTCACTCGGTGATGAAATAAAAAATCCTTTTGGACCGTTTATAACTCTGAATCCTTTTATAATTATTTCATCATCGGTTTGTAGATCGAAATATGCAGCAGTCTTTCCGCCGTTATCGTTTTTCAAAAGGTTCATTCTAATTATTTTCATGTTGAACTCCTTAAGTTTTTATAATTTTTTGAATTAATAAATTGATATTCAGATTATAGCTGCTGAAATCATTTCAGTTTCGCTTCTCCATTAATAATGGATATCGAAATTTATTTCAGTCAGAATGCATTCAGCAGTATTGCCTTCTTAACAAGCAAGGTTTATGCCTGCATTATGCTAAATCCGCAGACACGAGTGGTTTGTATAATCGATTAGCTTTGAGTGGGAAAATGTTAAATTTAATATTCCGTTGTTACTTTTAATTCGCCAGTCCGTGCAAGATAGTTTAATGTTACTGTAGCCGTTTCCGGTTTTTCTGTTGGCTTTTACTCTTATTTTTCCGCTTGATAAATCAGTACCGCGCCATGAATAAAAATCTAAATTGGCATTATGGATTTTAGATTCACTGCATGAGGAACTGGAAAAAGATATTGTGCATGCAGTTATATTATTTGTAGTATGACTTATAATCAAGCTGGAAGAAACTAAAGGAAGAAACACCAAAAGAAATAAAAAATATCTTAGACCCTTATTGAGCATGCCTTTTTAATTCTTTGTTCAAGACAAACTTCAGAAATTTTTCTATAAAAGGCAAGCAAATATCTTAAAGACAACCAATATCTGCGGCACCGTCGAATTAATAAATAGAGTATCTCTTTGTCTATTTCAACAGCATCAGCTTCTTTACAGCATTGTATTTACCTGCATGTAGCCAATATATATATACTCCGCTAGCAAAATGGTATTTATCTGCAGAAAGCTGATATGTGTAAACACCGGCTTGCTGTTTAACATCAAGGAGTGTAGCAGCCTCCTGACCAAGTATATTATATAACTTCAACACTACTCTGCTTTGAGCAGGAAGGTCATATTTTATAGTCGTTGACGGATTAAATGGATTCGGATAATTCTGGTATAGCTCAAACTTCACCGGTATTAGTTTAACATCTATAGTTTCTGTGAATTTAAATTTGCCGTCATTATCTATCTGCTTAAGCCTGTATTGAAAATCGCTTCCTCCGGTCGCCATGAGCGCTTTTTCCCGGGCCAATCCGGCATAATAATCAATCAAGGCCTCGCGGTTATTCCAGTAACCATAGTAGACTTCCAGCCCTATCGGACGGTAGTCCAGGAGCTTCGGCACAATTCCGGGGTCGCGCAGAATCCCCGGATGAGCCAAC
>JAJYSI010000146.1 GCA_021793635.1 Bacteroidota bacterium | reverse complement strand
TGGGAGTACGAAGCTCATGAGAAACATTTGCGAGGAACTCCGTTCTGATTCTTTCAAGGCGTTGAAGATATTCGATGTCGCTCTTAGTTTTCTCAAACATTTTCTTTATATCTTCCTGAAGTCCGGGTAGATTTTTGCTTAATTTTATTTCGTTAGAATTTGAGAATTTATTTTTTCTGATATTATTAATGATTCCTTTAATTTCCTCAAGTTCCGAATTTCTTTTACCGCCAATAAAATATAGGAGTACGAGGCTTAAAAAGATTATAAGAATAATTAGCATAAACAATAAAGAGAGGTCCTTTAGATAAAACCAGAGTAAAAAAAATAGGGCAAGATCCATCGAAATAAATTCCGCAATGAAAATGCGGGCAGATGAAAGATTTGATTTGATTTTATTCAAAGCTTTTAAAACGATATCCAACACCTTTAATAGTTTCTATTAGGTCAAAATTCTTATCTAATTTCTCTCTAATTTTTCTAATATGAACATCGACAGTTCGATCAACGACAAAAACATCGGTACCCCAGACGTCTTTCAATAAAGTATCGCGGCTGAAAACCTTCCCGGGGTTGTTTGCTAAATAATATAAAAGCTCAAACTCCTTACGGGGGAAAACCTTTTCCTTTCCGTTAAGATAAACGACATACTGTTCGCGGTCAATAACTAAGGGTCCTATTTCAATTTTTGATTTAACTGTTTCGCTTTTACCATCGTTCTTTCTTAGATTAGATTTTACTCTGGCAATTAACTTTTTTGGTGAAATCGGTTTTTGTATATAGTCACTAGCTCCTAATTCAAGTCCAAGTATTTCGTCATACTCACCGGCTTTTGCGGTCAAAAAAATTATTGGAGTAGTTTCAAAACCCTTAGTATCGCGGATTCTCCGACAGACTTCATAGCCGTCAAGAACGGGCATCATAATATCAAGAATAATGAGGTCGGGCTTGCCGGAAATTTTGCTTAACGCTTCCTTTCCGTCATAAGCAATGATGACATCAAAACCTTCTTGAACTAAGTTGTATTGTAAGAATTCAACAATGTCCCGTTCATCATCAACTAAAAGTATTTTACTTTTCATAGGCTCAACTTTATTTCTTTTTTTTGTGAAGAAGATTTATACATCGTTTCAATTATTTTCATCCTTGAAAGAGATTCCTCTGCAGATGAGAAAACCGGATTTAAACCTTTAACAGCGCCGATAAAACTTTTAAGTTCGTTCATATAAGATTTTTTAAATAGAGTAAGCGCGTTGTCGGATTGTGAAGGAGTTAGGTCGATCATCTGTTCCTCAATTTTTTTGTAAACCCGGAAAGGATTTAGAGAAGCGCTTCCTTTAGTTCCGTAAATTTCGAAATAGAAATGATCTTTTTCCACTGAAAGAGACCAACTTGATTCGATGCTTATAACCGAAGAGTTTTTACATCTTAACAAGCTAATAGATGTATCTTCAACGTCTTTTGTATTCTGATAAAAACTTTGTGTTGATACTGTTTCAACCTGCGGGAATTCTAAAACCCAAAGAGCAATGTCAAGCAGAAGGATAGTCAAATCAATTATTACACCTCCGCCTGAGTCAATTTTTCTTGTAAACCATTTTTGATCGCTGCTTCTCCTTCTTATCCAGCCGCACTTCGCGTAAAACGGCTGCCCAATTTCGCCTGCGTTTATCAGACTTTTCAGAATCATAGCATCGGGCCTGTATCTTAAATTCATACCGACCATAATTTTCCGGTTATATTTTTTTGCTGCGTCCGTAATTTGTTTTGCTTCTTGGTAGGTCCTTGCTAAAGGTTTTTCGACAAGGACATCTTTACCCGCTTTCATACATGCGATTGAAACCTCCTTGTGCAAGCTTGTCGGAGTGGCTATAATAACAGCTTCAGCGTCGCTTTTAGCGAGTAGTTCTGTATGGTCTTTATATCTCTCGACTATATTAAACTTATCCGCAATGGTATTTAGCCGACTCTTATTTATTTCTGCTACAGCGGTAACAGACACATTATCTAATTTTGCAAGATTGGGTAAATGTACAAGTTGTGCAATGCCTCCAAGACCGATAACGGCAACTTTAGTTTTTTCCATTAAAGAATAACCTCATGACTTGCATTTAAGCGCTCACAAAAATTTTTTATTTTGCCAGCAATACCTTCAGGATCAATTTCCAACAAATTATGAAGCTCTTGCTGAGTACCGTGTTCAACAAACTGATCCGGCAGGCCTATTCTCAGCACGTCATTCTTATAATTTTTTTCTGCAAAATATTCCAGGACTCCGCTTCCGAAACCGCCGGCTAGTGCATTTTCTTCAAGCGTAATTATTTTTGAATGTGACTTGGCAATTTCATCAAGGAGTTGGTAATCAAGCGGTTTTACGAAACGCATATTGATTACTTCGCACCTAATATTTTCATTATCTAAAATAAGAGCGGCTTTAAGTGAATAATCGACCATGGAACCGACCGCTAAAAGAGCGGCATCTTTTCCCTCACGAAGAATTTCGCCTTTGCCAATTTCAAGTTTTTCAAACCCAATTTTCATATCTACACCAAGTGCGCTACCGCGCGGATAACGGATAGCGATGGGTCCTTCGCTGTATTTAACGGCTGTAAAAATCATATTGCGCAATTCCGACTCGTCTTTCGGAGCCATGACCACCATTCCGGGTATCATTCTTAGATAAGTCAAATCAAATACTCCATGATGAGTTGGACCGTCGGCCCCGACCAGCCCTGCCCGGTCTAGAACAAAAACTACATGAAGGTTTTGAATGCTTACGTCATGAATAATTTGATCGATTGCTCTCTGCATAAATGTCGAATATATTGCCACTACGGGAATAATTCCTTGCGTTGCTAAACCGGCGGCGAACGTAACGCCATGTTCCTCGGCAATACCAACATCAAAATAATTTTTAGGAAAATCCTTTTGAAGAATATCCAATCCTGTTCCATCAGGCATTGCAGCGGTAATGCCTACAACATTAGGATTTTCTTTAACAATTTCAACCAGTGCATTCCCAAAAATAGAAGTATAAGAAGGAAGCGAACTTGATTTTTTGAGCGATTTTCCTGTCAACTTATCAAACGGAGTTGCGGCATGGAGTTTTTGCACATGACCTTCAGCAGGTTTATAACCTTTTCCCTTTTCGGTAAGGATATGAACGAGGATAGGTCCATTCATCTCTTTAACTTGTTCAAATATTTTTATGAGCTGGTGAATATTATGACCGTTAATAGGACCGAAATATCTAAATCCCAGAGCTTCAAACAGCATTCCGGGTGTTACTACAGCTTTAATTCCGTTTTCCAATCTAACAGCAATTTTTCTCAGCCTGTCGCCAAAGTGATCCAGCTTGCCGGTAAGTTCCCAAATTTGACCTTTAAATTTATTATAATCGGGATGAGCGATCATTTCGGTAAAATAATTAGAGATTTGCCAGACATTTGGGGCAATCGACATATGATTGTCGTTCAGAACAACAATAAGATTTGCCTTAGCAAATCCGGAATTATTCATAGCTTCGTAAGCTATACCGCCGGTCATTGCGCCATCACCGATAATAGCAACTACTTTTTTCTTTTCGCTTTTCAAGTCCCGAGCGACAGCCATACCTAATGCCGCTGAAATTGATGTCGAAGCATGTCCGGCTCCGAAGGTATCATAGATACTTTCGGATCTTTTAAGGAAACCGCTGATACCGTTAAGCCTTCTAATATTTTTTAATGCTTCTTTTCTTCCGGTAAGAATTTTATGGGGATAAGCTTGGTGCCCGGTATCCCAAACGATAAGATCATTCGGAGTATTAAAAACTTTATGAAGAGCGACAGTAAGTTCAACAGTTCCTAAACCTCCTCCAAAGTGTCCGCCTATTTCGGAGATTGTATCGATCAAATACTCACGAATGTCCGAAGAAAGCAATTTAAGCTGAGGAAGATCAAACTTTCTAATATCCTCGGGAAAATTCACTTTAGATAAAACTTTATACTTTTCGGGATCAATCATTCTAACAAATTTCCGCCTTTCTATTCTTCAAAAAAATTTTCTTCATCTGTCGTTAATGTATCAAGATTTTTTTTGAGCTGAGTAATTTTTAACTCGGCAACTTTAAGAGTTGAGATACAATCTTTAGAAAGTTCAATTCCTTCTTGATAGAGAGCCATAGCGTATTCCAAACCAATTTCATCGCTCTCTAAGAGATGCGAAATCTCCTCAAGCCGATCAAGCTTATTTTCAAATGTATCTTTAGCTGTTTTTTTAGTCATTAGCTTTATCAGGAAAAATTATTTTCAAATTATTTATTTAAATTTTCAACTAAGAGTTCAGATTAACTTCCCCGTCAAAGAATTCAAGCTGAGTTTCTTTTCCAGAAATAAACTTTGAAGATCTAGTAATAAATTTAGAATCCTGTTTAACTAAAACAAAACCTTTTTCCAGGGTTTTTTTGACGTCATGGGATTCTAAAGATTTTGAGAGAAGCGAAAGTTTATTTTTCAACATTAAAAATTGTTTATCAAAATTAACAGACATTTTATAAACAATCCCATCTACTTGTTGTGATTTCCTTCGGAGAAGATCAAGCGGCATTTTAAACCCGTAAGATCCTATGCTATTTAAAATCCTATTTTTTTTATTATCAAATAAATTAGTAATGTTTTGCCCGGAATTATATAGAAAATCATTTATAAAGGCAAAGTAATCGGCTTTATCCGGAGTAGCAATTTCCATTGCAGCGGATGGTGTAGCTGCACGAAGGTCTGCTACAAAATCCGAGATAGTAAAATCTATTTCATGACCAATACCGGAGATTACGGGGATCTTTGATTCAAAAATAGATCGCACAACAATTTCCTCATTAAAAGCCCACAAGTCTTCAATCGATCCTCCGCCACGTCCGATAATAATTATATCAATATCTTTTTTCCGATTCAAAGTTTTTATGCTCTCAACTATATTTTCAGCAGCGCCGCTTCCTTGAACTTTTGAGGGTGCAATTACCAATTCAACAAGTGGAAATCTTCTTCGTGCTATACTAATCATATCTCTAAACGCAGCACCGTCAATGGCAGTGACAATCCCAATCCGGCGGGGTAATGAAGGAATAGGCTTTTTAAATCCTTCATTGAACAAACCTTCATTCGACAATTTTTGTTTCAGAATTTCAAAAGCAGATTGGAGTTCACCAATACCTGCGGGTTTCATAGAGCGAACATCAAATTGGTAATTGCCGCGCGGAGGGTAAACCGTAATTCTGCCTATGACCGTAATTTTTATTCCATCCTGCGGGGTGAAAAAAACAGAGCTGTTATATCCTTTCCACATCGTACAAGAAATTACAGCGCCGGAATCCTTTAGATTGAAATACCAATGCCCAGAAACATGCGGTTTGAAATTTGAGATTTCTCCTTGCACCGTAATTTGGAGGAACTCTTCTTCGAGCGTCTGTTTTATCTGTCGTGTTAATTCTGAGACAGTTAATATTTCTGTTTGTTCAAACATTAATCAAAATTAAAAATATACCGAGAAAAAGCTTGAATAAAGCCCTATTGAAATTTCGCTAAACTGACTGCCGCTGTCACCCAGTTTGAAATTATACCTATAACGAGTGTAAAGTGTAAAAGTGTTCAGCAACCTGAATAATCCGATAGATACCTCCGCACTTAACCCATTGAATCCTCTGAAGTCAGTAAAGCCATCTATACCGGGAGAAATATATTGGAAAACCGGGACTTCAAATAACTCCTTATATCCGATACGCAAAAAATTTTTACTTGCCGCATTGAAAACATAGGAATATTCAGCCGAGAAATAACCTGCCGGATAAACAAAATTTTTAGAGCGGAAAGAAATCAGCGGAATCTCCTTGGTTAAACTAAAATAATTTCCGTTCGGACCGGTGACATAAACCGGATCAGGCAGCGCAAAAACCGTTGTCCCAAATAAACAGAGCAATAAAAAATTTGAATCCCCCTCGTCTATTTTAATATCGCCGGGCAAATCAAATGTATTTATGTCACTCCTATAACTATTGCCGGATGAATCTTCAACGATAATATAAAAAGGAATCTCCTTTTCCTTAAAATGAAGTTTAGTCAAATCAATTTTTAAGTTATGATTATCCGTAAAAACATCAGAAACGGGATAAGTAAATTTTCCGTCTATAACCACTTTAGATTTGCACGCTTCGCTTGTAAAGAATGAAAGCAAAAAAGTATGCGGTATTTCAGGGGTTACGTATGAATCAATTACGGTTATGTCGATGGAATCCTTTTCATTACCGCTGAACTGCGCAAAATTCCGATCAGAAATCAAAATGGAAATAACAAAAACGATCAACATCGTCTTGTTCATAAAAGTCCTTTCAATAAGTCAGATGGCTTTAAGGCAATCTTTTAAGTCCGACAAAATATCATTAACATTTTCAAGTCCAATGGCAAGGCGAATGCCTCCAGGATCTATTCCCGATTCCATTAATTTTTCCAAGGGAACCATTGAGTGCGTCATTGAAGCCGGGTGTTCAATTAAAGACCTTGTATGACCGAGGCTGACAGCTAATGTCATCGTATAAGCATTTTTAGCCGCATAGTTCATAAATCTCCTGCCAAATTCCTTACTTTCTTCGGGAGTAGAGCCCTTCAGCACGAAATAAATCAAGCTTCCCGGTGCAAAATTTCCATCGAAGTCACGCATCTGTTTACGTGCGACTTCATAAAATTTATTTGAAGGGAGACCGGGATAATTTACAAATTTAATTTGAGGATGGGTAGATAAAAATTCTGCAATTTTCATAGCAGAATTCATTTGTCGCTGAATTCTTAGATGAAGAGTAGGAAGCCCATATGTATTAACTGTCCATGCGCTTTTATTATTTAGAACTGCTCCAAAATCTTTCCGGTAGAGTAAAAGCATGTCGTGATATTTTTTCTTTCCGATTACAACGCCACCCATATCAGTGCCAAAGCCGCCGATTCCTTTTGTTAGTGAGTTGATAGAAAAATTTGCGCCGAGTTCAATCGGGCGCTGACAATAAGGAGTAGCGAATGTATTATCAACAATAATTTTGATTCGTTCAGCTTCGCTTCTATTTTTATTCAGCTCATCGGCAATCTTCCTGATTTCTCCGATATCGATTATATCAAGATTAGGATTTGCAGGTGACTCAAAATAAATTATTCTTGATTTTGCTGTAACGACATTTTTGATATTTTGCGGATTAGTTAGATCAACAAAAATTGTTTTAATATTATACCTTGGATACCAATTAGTAAGCAAAGAATAAGTGCAACCGTAAAGTGTTTGATGAGCAATAATCTCGTCGCCGGTTTTAGTCAACATACCGAGAATGCCCGCAATAGCGCCCATACCGGTAGCAAAAGTAACAGCCATTTCGCCTTTTTCAACATAGGCTAAATTTTCTTCGAGAATATCTTTATTAGGTTCGCCGAGCCGGTCGTAGATGTAAATCGGCATAGCATTTTCACCGGTAACAGGTGAATTAGCAAACTCGTGAAATCCTTCCGCACCTCGTTCGACAGAATCAAGCCGGTAAATAACGGAAGAGGATATAGGCGGAAGTACATGATGAGAATAATCCCACTTTTTGGTGAAATTTTTCCCATAAATAAGATGAGTGTCCATTGAATATTTTGTATCGTCAACGGAGTCGATCTGCTCAGGATTTTTTATATCATTGTTCATTTTAAATCCCCGGAAAGTTGTTAAAATATTATTTGAGTA
>JAJYSI010000145.1 GCA_021793635.1 Bacteroidota bacterium | reverse complement strand
GTAGCAACTTTAATGGCTTTCGGAAATATGTCGCAGAATAATGAGATTACGGTAATGAAATCCGCCGGTACAAGTTTATACAGACTAATGCTTGCACCATTCCTCGCAAGTATAATAGTCGGTTATCTTCTTTTTGTTTTTAATGATGATGTTCTGCCGGATGCCAATCATGCTGCTAAACTTTTAATGGAAGATATATCAAGACAGAAACCAACTCTTACCCTTGAGCCGGGAGTTTTTTCACAGGAAGTTAATAACTATGCAATTCTTGCTAAGAACATCGGCAAAAATTCCGGTATGCTGAAAGATGTTGTAATCTATAATTATTCTGATCCAACCAGGCTGGATATTGTTACTGCACAAGATGGAAAAATTTATTTCTCAAAGGATCAGTCAAAACTAATAATGGATTTATGGAACGGCGAAATACATGAATCAAGTTATACCCAGCCGGATATGTATCGCAAGTTGATTTTTAAGAAACATCGCATAGCCATGAATGCCGATCAATTTTCCTTCCAGCAGTCTGCGCCGGGCGGGCAGCGAGGAGACCGTGAACTGGATACTAAAGCTATGCTGGTTATTGCCGACAGCTTAAATAAAATCCGCGAAGCTTCCGCTTTCAGCATTAAAAATGAAACATACAAATATCTACTTGCAGACAGCTTGAGTCCGTTCGGCTCAGCAATGTTGAATAAAATTAACCAGCCGGAATTAATATACTCCAGAGCTCTTGAAAAAATTCAAACCGCTGAGAATATTGTCCTTTCAAATTATAGAACCGAAGAATCTTATCAAGACCAGGTAAATTCTTACATGGTTGAAGTCCATAAAAAGTTTGCTCTTCCTGTTGCCTGCATTGTTTTTATTTTGATCGGAGCGCCGCTTGGAGTTATGGTTAGGAAAGGCGGATTCGGTGTTGCGGCAAGTATTAGTCTTTTCTTTTTTGTAGTCTACTGGGCATTTTTAATTATTGGCGAAAAGTTTGCCGATAGAAATATCATTTCTCCTTTCTGGGGAATGTGGTCTGCAAATATCCTTCTTAGCATTGTCGGAATTCTGCTTACAACCAAAACAGTGCAGGAAACTGTAATCCTTAACTTCAACTTTATAAAGAAGCTTATCCCAAAGCAATGGAGAACCATACAGGTAGAGGCTGCGGAAGAGTAAATGAAAACTCTCGATAGATATTTAATAAAGCAGTTTCTTCAGACTATCTTTTTCGGAATATTTGCCTTTACGCTGATCTTTGTTGTTATAAACATGGTAGATAATATCGGAAGCTTTCTGGATCAAAATGTTCCTTTCGGAATTATCCTTCATTATTACATTGTCTTTACGCCGGATATAATAAAACTTATGACGCCGGTATCGGTTTTATTTGCCGCATTATTTACTGCAGGTAAAGCCGCAAATCTTAGCGAGCTTACAGCCATAAAAGCAAGCGGAGTTAGTTTGTACAGATTTATGGCTCCGTTTTTAATCACGGCTTTTATAATCAGTATTTTTTCTATCTACTTTGCCGGCTATGTTGTTCCGGAAGCAAACCAGGATAAAGAAGAAATTGAAATGAAGTATTTGAATTCAGGTTACAATTATATCGGAAGCAATATAATTTTTCAGGATTCGCAGACAAGAATTGTCAGCATTTCTTTCTTTGATACTCCAAGAAATCAAGCGGTAAGAGTAAGCATTGAACAATTCGCAAAAGATAATCCTACAAAAATGGTTTCCAGGATTGACGCTAAAGATATGGTCTTTGATACTGTTTCCCATATATGGATTGCTCATGACGGTATCGAAAGAACATTTGATCAATCTGGTCAGCATGTTGCTTATTTTTCTAAAAAAGATTTGAATTATTTAAACTTCACTCCGGCAGACTTATCCGAAAAGCAGCAGAAGCCGGAGAACATGAACTTAACACAATTAAGAAAATTAATTAAATCTCAGGAGAGAGCCGGAAACGATCCGACTAGTTCTTTAATAGAATATTACTCAAGATTTTCTTTCCCGCTGTCAAGTATAATTGTAGTATTCTTCGGTTTGCCTATCTCTGCAAACAAAAGAAGAGGCGGCTTAGCAGTTCAGGTAGGATTAAATATTCTTGTTACGTTTATATATTTGGTCTTCATGCAGGTAAGTCTTGCATTTGGAAAGAACGGCGCATTAAGTCCCCTTCTTACGGCATGGTCTGCTAATTTAATTTTTCTTGCGGCAGCTTTAATAAACCTTCCGAAAGTGCAGCAGTAAATTAGATACTAAAATAAATTTAATTTGCATGATGGTAGTTAAGCATAATTAAATAATCATCTAAATTTAAAATGATAAATACAGCTGCTTTTTTTAGATAGATAAAGTAAAAGCGCCAGTAATACCATTATAAAATAAAGTACAATGTTGTAAGACATCCCTTCCAATTAAAGCTATTAAACCTTGAGAGTTTAAAGCTGCTCCTATTGCATTGGGTGCTTCAATTGAAATCGGTAAGCCTACAACTTCTATTTGTATTGGATAGACATTCTGTTGAGATGATGCGTGAGAAGCGGAGGCAATATTTACAACGTTTACTACAGGTAATTCTAATTGTTGCGCTACATTAGAGTCAATACAAGTTGAAGAAGCTCCCGTGTCAATTAATGCAATGCCGGAAATAGGTTTTGGTAAAGTATGACCTTGCTGCAGCAATTGCGAAGCAAGACTTTGAGCTAATCCTATACTAACTTGAACACAAGGTCCCTGCCGCTGTAACCCAACACTCGGGAGAATTTGAATAGGTTGCCCTTTACTATTCTGTGCTTGAATATTAAGCTGAATGTGTAGAATCGGCACGGAGAATTCCTAAAGTAAGGGCTGGAATATATATTATATCTTCTGACTCCTCCACTTTCCTTACTAGAAAAGATTGATTTCCGAATCTTCGAGCCCCTTCAACCAAAGCATCTTTCTGATTATCAAACTTACCAATCAAACTTTCATCTTTAATTAACACAAACTTGCCTGGGGATTCTTTTAACCATTGGGCTATATTATTTTCAAAATATTTACGTTCCTTTTCTAACATAATTTTTCTCAATGTGTTTTTAATAATTTAGTGAATATATAATCATCTGTCAATAATAACGCTATTAAAAATAAAAATTAAAAATCACAAACTCAGCATTAAAACAACTACCGAACTTTTAACTTAAGATATTTTGTCAAAAGTAAATAAGATATCAAATAAGATTAAGTTCCGGTAAATCATATTCTGAACATAAATCCGATCTTAAAAAACAAAGAATTAAAATTAAATACTTCAGCCCTGGTTGTTGAAGCGCTATGTATATCGCTCGTATTAATAATTATTAAATCGTATGATGGTTTGCTGAATATTTGTGTTATTTCAACTATAAAATTTACTGGAGTGTTTGCAGAAAAAATTAATCCCGCTGTAAGTTCCAGTGATGCATTGTTTCTTATGCTGCCGGGCAGACGAATATTGCCGTCACTTGTAGGAAAGGGTGTCCCATCTCTGTGCAGGGTGTTAAAATTATAAAAGGCTCCCAATCCGAAATACGGTTCTATTGTTAATTTTACCGGATAATAATTTACAGACGCGCCAATACTATAAATATTTTGAGATATTCCTGTAGAAAAATTGTTTTCCTGGCTCAACTCAGAAAAATATATTCTTCCCGATCCGGTTATTGAAATCGGCAAGTACTTAAACATATAAACTAATCTTATTGAAGGACCGGCTTCGAAGCTTATATTTTTATTGCCGGTTAAAAAGTCCGCGGTAAAACCACCTCTTAGATTCTGTGAATAAAGAAAAATACTGCCAATTAAAAAAATAATTATAGCTAATATACTTTTCATTTTTTGTTGCTCAAGAGTTGTCATCTTTCCAAAAGATAACATCTCTAAAAATATCTATTTCATTATTGAACTTTACTAACTGCTTCACTCCACGGACCAACACCCGAAGAGTTTGTAGCTCTAACGCGATAAAAATAACGAACTCCTTTTACAACATCGTCATCTACAAATGTAGATTTCTTTGTAGCTTTGAAATATTCCATCTCCGGTATCGCATCGATTCTTGAAGGATCAGCGGCGATTCCTTTTTGCCATTCATAAATTGATGCATCGGGATCTGAGTTTGTTGAAACATTAAAACCTTCTTTATCCGTATCGTCAGTTATTTCGATATTATGAGCAGCAGATGGTACCGGCTTTGTTATTTTTTCTTTTCTAAGATTTATTCCATATCCGCCAAGTTTTGCCGGATCACCATCTTCAAGTCCAATTGCAATATAAGTAATACTATCGGCTTGCCTTTTTGCAGATTTAGTCAAGTTCCTCGCTTCAGAAAGCTTTAAACTAATGAGCCTTTGCAGATCATCTACTTCTTTACCGACTTTATCTAATTCGTCAGCTTTTGCTTGAACTGCAGCCGGAGTTATTGTTTGCCCTGTCCATCTATTCGAATTATTTTCCATCCCGCTTTTTAGCTTTAACAGCCTTTCTCTTTCATCAGATAAATACTTTAGCATTTTCCCATCCTTTTTTAATTGTTTAGTAAGATTTCCTTTTTATCCCGGCAGTCTTTTGATTAATGTTTACCGATATATACTAAAAAATTTCTCATCAATGAATTCCATTTCTCTAATCTTGCATTATAGATCATAAAGAATTATTTTCAAAGATCATTTTTCTTGAGCAAATTCTACTTTTTCAATTTTAAAATCCGCTTTTCTTATTTACTAAAGGACTATTTCTTTTTAAAATATCACTTTTTTAATTAGAAATAGCACTATTTTAATTTGAGATTCTACTTTTTCAATTAGTAATAGTGCTTTTTTAATTTAAAATACTTATTTCTTAAATAGAAATAGTACTTTTTTAATTTGAAATATTCATTTTCTTTTTAAAAATAGTGGTATTTTAATTTGAAATAGTGCTTTTCTAAATTAAAATAGTATTTTTTTAAATTGGAAAACCGCTTTTCTAAATTGAAATAGTGCTTTATCAAATAAAAATGCATTATTTATAACACGGATATTTCTATCATCTTTTAAAATTTCATTTATTCCAAATGAAAAAACAATTTCGAAAATCAAAATATCTTTTAATTAGAAAGTACGAATTCAGGATGTTATTTGGGAAAGCTTTATTGTTCGCGGCAGTTAGCAAAATTTTTGAACTGCACCCTATTTCTATTTTAGTAAAATCCAAAAAATTAAAAGTCACTAAGCACTCCCCGGAAAAATTATTAAATCAAAGCTTTAATGAAAAATACTTTTGGAGGATGCTAAAGTCAATAGAGTTGAGAAAAAGACACCCGATGTTTTTAAAACATCGGGTGTCTATGATAAGTTAAAACTTCCAGCGGGAGTCGAATGAAACGGAAATATACTTAGTGGAATTAGGTGCAACGAAATCCTGGAAGTCAGTTGTACCAAGATTAAATTCCACAACACCGGCATCAATTCCTAAACCGGCAGCCCAGTGGAAGCCGTACAAACCGCCGAAAGAAAATCCGGTTCTGATATAAGGGATCCAGTTCATCGGTTTCCATTCTGCGCCAAGAGAAACTCTTGTTTTTGTAGAGTTGCCAGGCTGATCATTAAAGCCCTGGTTAATATCCAAAGCAAGAAGCAAAGTACCCGGAAAGCTTGAAGCACCGAAATCAAATTTATAGGCGGCACCAATTCTTAATGCAGTTGGCAGACTTGTGGTAAAGCTGCTTACACTGTCGCTTTGTCCTTTAAATTTATCTTTTAAAGAATCTCTCTGCGAAGATTGAGTAAGATCAGTAATAGTATATTGCCCTGTAGAAGTAGTAAGGGCAGCATTCTTATTCCAGTTAATACTTCCAATATCCGTAACGGCTAAAGCAAATTTCCACGTATCGCCAATACTTGCATTTAAACCAAAGTCAAAGCCCATACCTGTTCCGGCAGGAGCTGGGAACGGACTAAAATTAGATTTATTATTTGAATTAGTTGAATCGTTTGAATTATTAGGACTATTAGCGTAATTATACTTGACATTAAAATTATCAGAGAATGCCGATTGAATGCTATAGTTGGTACTCAAAGTAATATCATCATTGGCAGAATTAGTAGTGATGGAATTACCGGTTGTCTGCATGCTCTGAGCAAAAGCGAAGCCCTGCACATATTTAATTGTAACGCCGGCAGCAATACTAGAAAATAGACTTTGAAAACCTGTGGGCAGTTCTCTTGCGTATGAAAAAGAGTAATCTCTTATCCACCAAGCATTAATTCTTGCATCGTCAAAATTATAATTTGAACCGAGAGGATTACCGCTGGTAGCAAGCTGAGAAAGCTGCTGCGGAACGGTAACATCGCCAGCAACTACATCATTAATTCCAATTCCAAAAGCGCCTATAGACTTTCCTAAATTCAATTCGAAAGAAAAAATATTTAAAGAAACATTGGCAAGAATTAATCCGCCTCCGGAAAAGAGGGAGTTCAATCTTTGCTTGTCAGCGTCTGATAGCACCATTGTACTATCGGTGAAGAAGTAATTAATATCATTTAAAGAAATGAAATTTGTTCCGGTTCTTAACGAAAGATTTGGAATAGGAAGAACGGTTGAAAAGTTAACCGCATCGTCGGTGTTAACCATATTGGCTGGATTTATACCAATGGAAAACACTCCTTGAGAAATTGCGTTGGAAGTTTTTGCCATACTTGCGCTTCGTGCATCTAAAGCACCAAGCGAGCCGAATTGAGCAAAGACCGAAACCGAACTTAATAAAACCAGTGAGATTAAAACTTTAATATTTTTCATTTTTCTTGCTCTCCTATTTCAAATTATTATTGCTTACTCTGAACTTAACACCGCCGAAGACTTGAATCTGAATTTGATCATCCGGTCGGATTGCAACTGGTGTAGGAGAGTTTGGAGTTTGGATACTCACGGTATAGATGGCATATTGAGCATGTGAAAGCAAATTAGTCTGAGTCGAATCTAATTGAACTTTAAGATTTGTTACTCCTTCCGAAGTAACATTCCCGTTCTGATCGACATTTGCAGGACTTACCGTGAAGGTTGAGTTTGAGGTTATACTATTCGTTAAAGTAAATAACGGATGGTATAATGAATCTACAAGCTTAACAACCATTGAAGCATTCAGCGGAATACCATTCTGAACATTGATAGATAAGAAGGCTGACTGAGAATCTCTGATTTTAGATCTATCATTATCCGATAAGTCGCCCATGCTAGATGTATCTGTAGTAGAAGAATTATTTATTGCCAGATAACTTGTTGTAGAAAAGCTTGCAGTAAACTTAACAGAATCACCGGCGGCAACAGTACCGGTTTGATTGTTAGGATTCATATAATAAACTGCGGAAACTTCCACGCTGTCCGGCAGATAGCTGATAAAATCCGTAATATTTTTACTGTTAGAAGAATTAAAATCGAAATGCTTATCTGAACCGCTGAAAATAAATGACTTTGCGCTGTCGGGAATATCAAGGTACATCGGAGCGGTTCCGTCATTTCTTATTCCCTTAATTGATAAGCTGTCAACTTCAATCTGAAAAGGATTGCTGTTGGCAGCGGCGGGAATATATTTTGCATCGAGATAAAGATTCGCGTCTTTCAGCGTCACCTTACCTCTGTAGTCTTTTGCATTTCCAATATTCAAAGCAAATGTATTTGATTTCTCGCCAAGACGCTTCTTAGGAATTATTCCGGTAGCAGAACTGAAATAAAAATTACTTGCAGTAAGTTTTACTCCAAT
>JAJYSI010000144.1 GCA_021793635.1 Bacteroidota bacterium | reverse complement strand
CTCTAAAAAGGTATTTTTGATAAAAAAATGTTTTGATTATTGTCCAAATTCAAAGCCTCGAAACTCAATTTTAGGCTTTTTAGAGTGGACTCATTTATAAGTTTACTTTAAAAAGCCGAAATTCTCTAAATGTCATTCTCTATAAACGTATAACTTGGATATTAAATGTTTTTTTCTTTCAAATATTTATACTCACGAACAGTCCAATATCTTTATCCCTCGTTATCGCTAGTATCTAAAACGAGCATTTCAGACCAAAATCAAATGATTATTTATGGGCACATAATTTGTCGTTAATAAATTAAATGAAAAATAATTATTCCGGTTTCTCTTTATGCTGTTTGAAAGTTGTAATGATTATTATTCAATAGCCATTTATAGGACTCAAAGTCTATTATATAGATGAGGAAATCCTTAAAGTAATTTTAAAGAGGCGATTCGATAGAATATCGAAAATAGAAAGAAAGAAATACAACATTTAATAGATACCTTAAGACAACGATTAAGTGCTCGATCAAATTTTTATAATATTATTTACTAAGAAATCTTTGGGAGAATCTTGATGACAGAAAATATTAAATTATTAGACGCTATTTTAGCCGATCAAAGTAAAACATCATCAATTTATTCCGCAGGAAGTTTTTGGGTCAAAAAATCTAGAAGTATTATTAATGGGATTCAATCAAAAGGTTTGTTGAATTTCCGTTCTGATGCTTCAATATTGAATTCTTATGGAGGGTGTTATTCCATCAATCCAACCGATAACTCAGATAAGTTAAAACTGATGTATCGGCTGTTCGGTAGCAGATTCTCAGAGAAATTATTCAAGTCACATAATAGATTGATAAATAAATACTATCAGATGATGCGTGAATATAGAGGGTATTATATAGAAGACAGGTATTCTGCTCAAATTCAACTGCTAAAAAAGAGATTTGATTTCCCAAACACAATGCTTAATAATGTTCGAGAGTATGTAACTATAGGAAACGAAAAGATATCTTTAGATTATTTATTTCAAATAATACGAATTGCTAATTTTGCGGATAATTTAGATTTTAGTAAAATCAGTTCGGTATTGGAAATTGGCGGCGGGTATGGTAGTGCTGCTCATTTATTTATGAATTTTTATAAAAATATAAAAAAATTTATATATGTTGATATACCGCCTATGATATATATTGCTACCGAATATCTTGAGCAATTTAATGAATTTAGTGTAGTAAATTATCTTGAAACAAAAAATAAGAATGAAATAAAATTTGAGAACAATGATAAGAGGGAAATACTAATGCTTTGTCCTTGGCAATTGCCCTACATTAAATCACAAGTCGATTTGTTTTTTAACGCGATTTCCTTTCAAGAAATTGAAATTACTGCTTTAAAAAATTATATAAATTTGATAGAAAATACTATATTAAAAAATAATGGGGACATTTGTCTAACTTATTATCAGGGAGGAGATTATAAAATAACAAGGAAAAAGGAGGAAATTATTTCTCTATTTTCTAACTATTGTTTTAAAGAGATTACTCCTGCTATCGAAGAAAAAGAACTCCCTAATTCTTTACCACATATATATTTACATGGGAAAAAGAGTGTGTAATATTAATTACTCAAGTTGATCTCTAGTTTTATTTAGGTATTAAATATGGTTGAAACGCTTGATCAATAAAGTTTATGTTAAGTAATCCACGACTTTAAATCGTGGGGTGCTTGATCGAAACACTGTAAATTATCAGTTTTAATGGAGGTAAACTTGAGTAACTAAATTAAAATTAATATTTTCCCTGTTGAAACAAAATTGCGCGGTGTTAATAACCCATGTTACGCAATCTTTGGAATATTAGAAAAACAGTGATGGAATAGATTATTTTTTCCCAGTATTCCAGTATTCCAACATTCCATTACTCAAAAGTGAAATTCTGTGTAAGGTGAGTTAATAATATAAATCCGCTTACCAAAGCTTATGATAAGCGGATTATTAAACCTATTTCTTTGAGCCCTTATAGTATTACCCTTTAAGTTATTGTTTTTCGTGTCAAGATATCTTCTTTACTTTTTTCTTGTACTTGAACCTAATCTTGAACTTGCGCTTTAATGTCACTATGATCTAAAAGTTAAGAATCTCTCCCGCGGAGTCATAGAGATGCCGCAGCGCTTTGGAGCTTGCGAATCATATGTATTACCGCACGTTGGGCAAACCATATATAAGCTTGATAGTTCATTTGCTTTCCCAGAATTAAACTTGTCAAGTGCGTTTTCATACATTGCTTTGTGTTTCATTTCAGTCTGGAAAGCATAATTGAAAGAGATCATAGCAATATTTACACCTTCATCATTTGCTGCTTTGATAAAATCCGGATACATTGTAGCTACTTCGTACGATTCTCCTTTAACTGCATCCTCCAAGTTTTCTTTTGTGGATTTTACTTCGTACGTTGGCATAATCTTATCCATTTTCTCACCAAGCTGCTCCAATACAGCACGGTGATTGTTCGCATGTATATTTTCCGACTTTGATGCCGCTTCAAACAGCAAGGCAATTTTTGTCAACCCTTCTTTTTTTGCTTGCTTAGAATATGCTGCATACTTGGCGCTTGCAGTTGTCTCCCCGGTAATTGCAGCCTTTATGTTTTGAATTGTGGTTGTCTTAGAAAATTTTCCTGCGCCAAAGCTAAACTGTGTAATTAATATAATAGCCAGCAGGCTTGGAAGAAATGTTTTGAGTTTCATTATTATTCTCCTATAAATTTTAAAATAATATTTATGTTACTAAAATAATTCCTCATTCCTAAAGCAATAGTTAAAGATTTCTTAAAAATTGCTTAAAATTATTTTGAACTAAATAAAGAGATTATTTATGGAAAAATTATCTGGAATGAAGTGCCTTTGGAAGGTTCGCTTTTTACGGAAAGAGATAGGTTTTGCAAGTCCGCTAATCTTTTAACTATGGCTAATCCCAAACCGTTCCCGGTTATTTCGGAATTCCTTGATCCATCCGCTCTGTAAAATCTGTCGAATATTTTTTCTATATGTTCCCGCTCAATACCTATCCCGTAATCTTTTATTCCAAATGAAATTTTACCGCTCGCGTTTTTAATATCTATATCAATTTGCTTGCTATCAAAGGAGTATTTAATAGAGTTTGAAATAAGATTCTCCAAAATTATATCTAGCATTGAATAATCAGCTAAAACAAAGACTGCTTCCCCCGGAGTATAGTTAATGACTATTTTTTTCTCTTCGATCAAGAAATTCAATCTTGCCAAAACTGCTTTTAATACTTCATGAATGTCTATCTTACTTATTACCGGCGTTACCTTACCGCTTTCATATCGTGCAAGCATTAAAAGCTGGTCAACAATATCTGACATTCTGTCAACTTCGTTTATGCAATAATTAATTTTGTCTTCGTATTGTCCCACCGTCCGCGGCTTCCTCACTAAAACTTCCAATGTCCCCTTGATTATTGAAAGAGGCGTCCGCAATTCATGCGAAGCATCTGAAGTAAATTGCTTCTCGCTTAGCGCTGCATCTTCAAGCCTGTCCAAAAGTCTATTAATGGTTGAAGTTAATTTGTAAATTTCATCTTTATGATTCGGCAATTCAATTCTTTCATCAAGATTTTCCTTGGTTATTCTTTCTGCTGTTGCAATAACCTTGTTTATCGGTGAGATGCTCTTTCCTGCAATAAATCGTGTAGTATAAAATAATACGAATAGCACTAACCAGTATGTTGTTATCAATATGATAAATAAGTTTTGAAGTACTACGGCAGATTCTTCCAATGGCATCGCTATTATTATATAGCCTAAAGTTATTCCGGCTGGATTCTTAATAGGAAGCTGAACTTGCCTTGTCGGTGATCCTGAAAGGGAAGTGTTAAAATAAGTCTCTCGTTTTATTCTTGAATCGAAGCTTAATTTCCCATTTAATAAATTACCTGTTTTCTTTATCAGTTTACCGGTGCCGTCTACAATTTGAATAAAAACAGGATTGACTTCTATCTGACCATGCTCCCGCTCATTCCATTCAAATGTATTGGCTATAATAAACTGGTCGTTCAATACAACTAGGTTCCGTTCTATTTCATTCGACTCAGCGTCAAGATCTTCATCCATATGTCGGTATGCAGTCTCTCGAACTGATATGTATATAACAATGAAAAGTATCCCTATTAAAATACCGGTTGTCGCCAAATAATAGATGGTGATCCGGTTCCTTAGATTAAGCTGCATTATTCCTCTCGTGCAACATAACCAACGCCTCTTATAGTATGTATAAAGCTACTTCCGCTTCCGTCATCTAATTTCTTCCGGAGAAAATTTATGTATACATCAATGACGGAAGTATCGGAATCAAAGTGCATGTCCCAAACGTGCTCAATTATTCTTGTACGTGTACAAACTTTCCCTTTATTCCTTATAAGATATTCAAGAAGGGAAAATTCCTTCTGTGTTAACGTCACTTCCCTTAACTTCGAAAATACTTGGTGGGTTTCTAAATTCATTTCAACATTACCTAGCTTCAAAATAGTTTGCTCTCCCTCTTTTGTCCTTAGTTGAACTCTTATCCTTGCGAGTAATTCTTCAAACTTAAATGGCTTTTTGATATAATCATTTGCACCTGCTTCAAGCCCAAACACAGTATCGGAAACCGTATCTTTAGCTGTTAAAAAAATAATCGGGACTAAAGAATTTGATTTCCTGATTTGACGGCATACTTCTATCCCACTAATTCCAGGTATCATCCAATCAAGTAGGATTAAATCATAATCGTTTACCATGCTTAGCTCCAATCCTTTGTTTCCGTCTGCAGCTACATCAACGGCAAATGATTCTTCTCCCAAACCATCTTTCAGAAAATTTGAAATCCCTTTCTCATCTTCTACTATTAGAATTCGCATTTAATATATATTAATGATTTATTCTGCCTTATTTTCCGTTGAACCGGAATTATTTTCAAGCTCATTTGAATTGAGCGAATTTCCCAAATTAAATTGAACTCCGGCAGCATGCTTAAACACAAGCTCTCCGCCATAATATCCTGTCCTTGCAATTGATAAAACCCCTGCAAAGAATAATAAAAGTGCTGCCCACTTAAAAGCCCCTTCATATTTTTTCATCATGATAAATCCGATTCTTACAAATGAAGTTAGAACCATAATCCAAAGCGAAATTAACGCCGCACTTTGATGAAATTCAATAGCGTTTTTTAATGGACCTGCTTCAGTCAAACCATCTCCTGCAATGTTCCCGCTGACGTATGCGGCTATTACTCCTAATGTTCCAAAAATTAATAAATATAGTCCGGCTTTCCCAAAAAAAGCTTTCTTAAATACTACGCTTATTAAATCTGCTAAAAATCCGAAAATTAATAACGCGATAGGGAAGTGAACGATCATCGGGTGAATATGTGAAATGTCAAACATTTTCTTCTCCTTAATTTTTTCCCCAAACATATTTATCAAAGATTAAATAAAGCTAAGAAGAACCTTAAAATCTCCTTAAAAAGAATAATCAGCGCCAGCCCAAATAGTTCTCCGCCTCTCAACCTTGTGCTTCAACTTAAACCTAAACTTAAACTTAAACTCGATCCATAGATTCTATAACTTAATCTTTTCGGTCAAAATATCTTTAAACATTTCAAAATCTCCGCGAAGACTAAACAACGGATATTGAAATGTCGCCGGGCGGTTCTTTTCAAAAACAAAATGCCCTATCCACGCAAATCCGTATCCGAATACAGGTAATAATATTAGTACCGGCCAATCAAAAGTTAAGAGAACATATACTGCTATAAAAATCACCAGCGCTGTGCCCATAAAATGAAGCCTTATGCAAAATTATTTAAACAAAAATTATCTTTATGCGCAAATATTGCACTGGCAAAGCTCGTAGATTTCTTCGTAACCATAATCAATCGTTAACTCTTCTCCGGCTTTAATATCCCGGTATGCTACAAGCATCAAACTCTCTTCATCATTTTCAAGAACGTCACAATTGCAATCACAATTATGATTAATATACTTAATCTTATTCGTCATTGAAGTATCTATGTAATTAGATTCATTCCAGAAAATATAAACGTTGCCGTCAGCTTCTCTTTTGATGCATTCTTCTTCCGAAATTGCCTCTCCCTCTATCACAAATATTTTGCTCCCTTCTGCTATATCAACAGTTGAGAATAAGCCCTTACCGTGAATGCCAGAGTCTTTAACAATTAATAAATTTTCTAAATATTTCCCGGATGTCAATTTGTTGCTTTCGTTTTATTCTTAAATAAATCCCTCAGTAAAAGATGAAGGGGTGAATTTTCCATTATTGGGTATGAATATTTAACACTATCCGGGTAATCATCAATTTTATAATCGTGATTAAAAATTTCCCGGTTATCTATGTTGTAGTAATCTACTTCCTTTATCCCGTAAGTGGCGCGGTTAAGATCAATGGCATATAATGTTTTGGAACGATATATTTTCCCGGGTATCTGAACAAATGTCAATGGATGGTCGTATATCTCAAGCATCCAAACATCAATTTTATCCTGACCTGCGGGATTAACCGATGCTGAATCATACCAAATTCTTTTTGTTTGGTTTATTAAGATTGGCTTCCACCTTGGATTACTTGATTGTGCTATGGCTGAGGAAACCAAAAATAAAATAATCAACGCGGTTGTTTTTGTTAATGTTCTCATTAATCTAAATTTATTAAATAACAATAATAAAATTAGTGAAAATGGAAGACATAAAAAATATTCTTTTCATAAGAACCTTATAAAAATAATTTTTATTCACCACCCTTGTTCCTTTTTCATAACTCAAATTACACAGTCCGCATTAAGAACTTAGACACCAGGAAACAAATCTTAAAAAAGTTTATTCCTTCCTGCAGGTCAGGCTAACTTAGTCTTGTGAAAAACCTCCGAGGTTTTCTTGAATTAAGCAAATCTAACTTTCGGAATAAAAGAAAAAAGCCACTCAATTCCATTCCTCCATTCCTCCAACACTCCATTCCTCCAACACTCCATTCCTCCAACACTCCATTACCCCCATTTCCAGAGGGGTTGCGTAACATAAGCGTATAATTAAAAATTATTCTCTACTTCTTCTTATCCGGATACGGCGGTTGCTTTGGAAATGTAAAAGGATTATCTTTTATTTCCTGCATGACGGTTTTAATCGCCGCATCAAGCTGCGGGTCTTTTCCTGCTTCGACTGATGCCGGATCGTTATCAACATCAACATCCGGATCGGCGCCGTGATTTTCAATCCACCATTTTCCTTCTGTGCCGAAGAATCCGTTATTTGATTGCTCAACCTTACCGTTATCAATCGTGGTCTGAGTATTTAATATTCCCGTCAATCCGCCCCAGGATCTTGTACCTACAACTTTCCCCAAATGATTAGCTCTGAAATCTTCAATAAATGCTTCACCGTCCGAACCGTTATATTCGTTTGAGATTACGACATATTTTGCCGTCGAAGTACTCCCGGGATACCTAAACGGAACCATGTGGTGCAATACATTATAGGCTACCATTTTTCTAACAAGCTTGTCGATGAGAAAATATTCCGTCCATCCTCCGGAGTTTCTTCTCATGTCAATTATGATGCCTTTGTCATATCTAAATGCTCTCCAGAATTTATCAAACTCACCTATACCCGGAGCATTCATCGCGTTGATGTGCATATATCCTACTTCGCCATGAGTATCCTTTATTACTTTGTGGATGTTATGCGTAAGCCAACTAAAATATCTTAATTGCGGATTGTTTTTTATTGGCTCTACA
>JAJYSI010000143.1 GCA_021793635.1 Bacteroidota bacterium | reverse complement strand
CAAAACTACATGAATAATGCAATCAATACGCTGAATTTCTTGTCCAAATTTCCTCAGATTATAGATTTAAATCAAAAGGGAATAAAAATATTAACAAATTACCAAAAGCTCTTCCCGGATGAAATAAAGGGCATTACTCGTGTAAATGCACATGGAATAATAGTATTTACATACCCTGATACTACATCAATCGGCAAAGATATTTCAAACCAGGAGCATATAAAGCGAAGCATTAAAACACATAAGATTTCGGTAAGCGACGTATTTAATGCTGTCCAAGGTTTTAGAACCGTAGCTATTCATGTTCCGGTATTTAAGGATGGAAAATATGACGGAACACTTGCATTCCTTTTATCATTCGATAAGATAGCGTTAAACTTTATCGATAACATACACATTGGAAAAAGCGGTTATGCCTGGGTGATAAGCAAAAAAGCTGTAGAGATTGCTTCACCATTTACCAAACACATCGGAAAGAACGTTTATGCCATTTACAAAAATTATCCCGATCTAATTTCAATGATTAATGAAATGCTAAAGGATAAACAAGGCGTAACTACCTATCATTATAATGAAAGTACCGGCAAATCAAAAAAAAGAGTATTAATGCATGCCGTCTATGTCCCTATACATTTCGGCAATACTTTTTGGTCATTGGCTGTAGCTACACCCGAAAATGAAATTCTTTCATCATTGACAAGTCTTAAGACAAAGCTTTTGTTGATTACTATTGCGATACTGCTGTTATATGTTACCTTAATGTATTTCATTGTTAAGTCGAAGATAATATTGGGAGAACAAAGAAAGAGAGAAACAGTTTTAGAATCGCTCCGTGAAAGTGAAGCAAGATATAAAGCGTTATTTGAACAGAATCCCGCGCCAACATTTATATACGACAGGTTGACTTTAAGAATCCTTGCTGTAAACGGTGCGTTTCTGGAGAACTACGGTTACTCGAATGATGAAATAAAAAATATGCAGCTTACTGATTTATATGTTGGCGACCAAAAGAAAAAGATTGCAGAGTTGATTCCAAGTCTGCACGGTTATAGAAATGTCGGAGAATGGATTCACCAAAAGAAAAACGGTTCCTTAATTAACGTTGTTGCGTGTTCAAACGATCTTGAATACAACGGGAGGCAGGCGCGCATAGCAGTAATAACGGATATTACCGAGCAGATAATCGCTGAAGAAAAAATCTTTCTGATTAATGCCGAGCTTGAAAAGCGCGTTGTTGAACGTACAGCGGAGCTGGAAATTGCAAAAGAGAGGGCTGAATCCGCAGATAATCTTAAGTCGGCTTTTCTTGCAACTATGTCCCATGAGCTTAGGACTCCTCTAAATTCGATAATCGGATTTACCGGGATACTATTAAAAGGAATGGCAGGACCATTAAACGATGAACAGCGCAAGCAATTGGGAATGGCAAAAGGAAGTGCACAGCATTTGCTGGAATTAATAAACGATGTACTTGACATTTCAAAAATTGAAGCTGGTGAGCTTGTTGTCAATCTGGAACAATTTGATTTCAAAGATATGCTGGAAAAGGTTATCTCGGCTGTGCAGCCGCTTGCGGAGAAAAAGAATTTAATTGTTCAATTAAAAATCTCCGATAAGGTAAAAGAAATGTACAGCGACAAAAGACGTACGCACCAGATATTTCTAAATCTTATTAACAATGCAATCAAATTTACCGATAATGGATTTATAAGGATAGAAAGCGAAGCGGTTGATAGTACCATTATTACACGCGTGAGTGATTCCGGTATAGGAATTAAGCAAGAAGATATGAGCAAGCTCTTTAAACCGTTCAGCCAAATAGGTACCGGTCTAACACGAAACCATGAAGGTACCGGGCTTGGTTTATCAATATGTCAGAAACTTACGGAAAAATTAAATGGATCAATAACTGTGGAAAGTGTGTTTGGGACGGGCAGTACTTTTACCGTGACTCTGCCTGTTTAGAAAAATAAATTTAGCTATTTTATCTAATTGCGAGATCAAAATGAAATCAAATGTACTTATAATTGAAGATAACGAGCAGAACATGTACATGCTTAGCTACCTGCTTAAGGGCGAGAATTATAATGTTTTACAAGCTTACAGCGGAACCAGCGGAATTGAGAGTGCAAAAGAAACAAAACCGGATATAATTCTTCTAGATATTCAACTGCCTGAAATGGATGGATATACGGTAGCATCAAAATTAAGGGAAATAAAAGATTTGAAATTGACGCCGATTATTGTGGTAACTTCATACGCAATGCCCGGAGACAGAGAAAAGGCGATTGAATCAGGCGCCACGGGCTATATTGAAAAACCAATTAACCCGGACACATTTATTACTCAAATGAAATCATTTCTGCCAAAGAATTTTTAAGCAATAGGAAGTTTTAGTTATGAAGATATTGTTAGTGGACGATAAAGAGGAAAATATTTATTTGCTCGAAGCTCTTTTTAGCGGAAACGGCTATGAAACAATTTCTGCAAAGAACGGAGCCGAAGCCTTGGAATCTGCTTTGAAGAACAAGCCTGAGCTTATAATTTCCGATATTTTAATGCCAGTTATGGACGGCTTTACTCTTTGCCGTGAGCTTAAGAAAGATTCTAACCTCAGCAATATTCCTTTCGTCTTTTATACTGCTACTTACACCAGTGATAAAGATGAAGAGTTTGCTCTAAGTCTTGGTGCGGATAGATTTATCTTAAAACCTCAGGACCCCGATTCCTTTATAAAAATTATTGAGGAAGTTCTGGAAGAAGTAAAGGAGAAAAAAAATAAGCCGGGTACACCCGCAGCCTTACCTGATGAGATAATATTAAAAAAGTATAACTCAGCCCTTATCCGGAAGCTGGAGGATAAAATGGTACAGGCGGACGATAGAGAAAAAGAGCTGAGAAAGACAAATAAAGAACTTGAAAATATAATTGAAGAACATAAGCGCACCGAATCTGCTTTGCGGGAAAGTGAAATGAAGTACCGCACCTTGGTTTCTCAAAGCCCGGATGGCATTTTTATCGCCGATCTGGCAGGTAATTTTTTATCGGTTAATAAAGCTATGTGTGAAAGTCTAATGTTTAGTGCAGATGAATTTCTTTCAATGTCTATTTGGGATGTTGTACCTGTTAAATACAAACAACAGCATCAAGAAAGATTAACGAAGATTATTAATGGTGAAGGCATAAATAATGCGGTAGAATATGAGGTAAAAGGAAAAGACGGTCGCCGTTATTTTATAGAAGTAATGTCCGTGCCTTATTATAAAGATAATTTGTTAGTCGGATTTCAGGGAATTGCACGTGACATAACAAGTCGAAAACAAGCGGAGGAAAAAATAACTTTATTAGCTCATTCGATAAAGAACATAAGCGAGTGTGTCTCTATTACGGATGATAAAGAAAATTTTATTTTTGTGAATGATGCCTTTCTTGAAAAATACGGATATACTGAAGAAGAAATAATAGGCAGAAATAGAAGCATGTTGCGACCTAAGGATTCAGAAAACAATGCATTATTAAAGAATATTTTACCTGAGACAATAAAAGGCGGCTGGATGGGGGAGATAATGAATGTAAAAAAAGACGGTACGAAATTTCCAATCTATCTTTCAACATCTGTACTTAAAGATGATAACAACAACCCCATAGCATTAATCGGCGTTGCTGCAGATATAACCGAGTTAAAGAGATCGCATGAAGAATTAATCCGTGCAAAGGAGAGCGCGGAAAAATCCGATAGACTGAAAACGGAATTTCTTATGCAGATATCGCATGAGATAAGAACGCCAATTAATGTAATCAGCAGCTTTGTAAACGTGCTAAAGGAAGAGCTTAATAATTTGTCAGAGGAGGAACTTTCGAAAATTTTAACAAGTATCGAATTATCCTCCTATAGAATTATCAGAACAATAGAAATGATAATCAATATGTCCGAAATGCAGATTGGGAGTTATAATCCGACATGGGAAGAATTTGATCTTGTTAAAGACGTACTCTTAAATATTTATCAAAAATTCCTAGAGCCAGCTAAAATAAAGAACCTGCAATTAATTTTTACAAACAGTCTTAAGGATGCAGCTATTAGAGGCGATTTGTACAGTATAAATCAAATATTCTCGCAATTACTGGACAATGCTGTTAAATACACTCAAAAAGGTACAATAGAAATATTAATTACCGGAGATAATAAAAAGATTGAAGTAATTATAGGTGATACCGGGATTGGAATGTCCGCTGAATTTCTGAATAATCTTTTCGAGCCGTTTATGCAGGAAGAGCAGGGATATTCGAGAAGCTTTGAGGGCAACGGTCTAGGGCTGGCATTAGTAAAAAAATATTGCGACTTGAACGGAGTTCAGATTTCCATAGAGTCGAAAAAAGAATTCGGCAGCAAGTTTATTCTTACTTTCAACCGTAAAAGCTAAAGCATATAAGCCCAGTACCGGATTTATTGCGGCGGCGGCTTCGTTGTTTAAATCATTTATTTAAAGAAAAGATGTCATCTCTTCCAAGAGATGACATCTTTAAAGTAATAACTTATTCAAACTTAATATACATCTTATCAAAATTAATTATCAGCATATTGAATTTGCGGATAATATCCTGCCCGAGATTTCCGTAGAAAAATTTATCTTCTTCTCTTAAAGGAATTGTAAACACTTTTAAATTATTAAGAGTAGTTTCATTGCCTCCGATACCGATTAAAACATTTTTAAGATCTACCGAGGGTATTTTAGAGATACCGCCGGCACTGCCGATATGAGATGTATCGATGGAAAGTTTTTCATCCGTGCTTGATTTTAGATAGTCATAATATTTAGATGACAGTGATGAATTCATCGCACCGGTATCAAATGTAAAGATCAAACTTTTACCATTAATCGAAGCCGTTATAAGAGGCATAAGGTTTTCGATTGCCAAATTATCAAGGCTGCTGTTCGAATCATTTTCGGGTATAATTAATTTCAAATCCTTCGTCAGTTCAATTTCGCCCATAGCTTCAATTACCGGGAAACCGATTATACCGTTGATGTAATAATTAGCCGATGGAAAAGAAAGAGATGAATCGGGGAAGATAAGAAAAACAACATTCCGGAAAAGCATATTTCCTATTTGCAGACTGTCGGCAACAGCAAGTTCCGATTTTACTTTCCCGCCGGTTGCAGAAGTAACATAAAAATCAGCTTTAAGCTCGTTCAATCCGTATTTATCCGCAAGAGATTTTTTTATTACAGAAATATTAGCGCCGGTGTCGAAAATAAAACCAAGCGCATGGTTATTCAATTGAGCAGTAACATTTAGTAGTCCGGCAATATCTCTCTTCATATCAACTTCGACTGCTGAAGATTTAGTTACTGATTGTCTGGGTGAGCCGGACAGGGCATTCCAAATTTTGTGTTCATTTTTAATATCTTCGTATTCTGTCGAATCAATATAAGATTTATAATCATCAACTAGAATTTGACTTGTTTCAGCGGCTTTTTTATAGCTGCATAATATATAGTCGTTGTACAGCTTCATCCTGAGCAGTTTTGATTTAGCTTTACCGTCGAGGCTGTCCTTGTAGTTGTTAAATAGCTTTGATATTTCCTGGTTTGACCTTTCCGGTTTGTTAAATACATTATTAATTACCGCATCGTATTTAAGTTTAAGATATTCCGGAATGATTGAGGAATATCTTTGCATTGCAGAGCGCAGAGCAAAATAATTTTTAGCGGCATAAAGAGAATCAAGCGTGCCGCCTGCCGTTTGTGCGCTGATATCTGTAGTTATTGCCAGGAAAAATAATATACCGAACAGTTGGGAAAATTTTCTCATGATTATTCTCTTTGAAATTTTAAGAGATTTAAATTAAACATGTGAAAGATATTTAATTTCAATGGAGAAGGAAAAATTAAATGACGAGCGGCGGAAATAAAATATAAAGATTAAATCTCTTCAAATAGATTCCATCTTTAATAAAAAATGAAATCTGCTTGACATTAGTTCCGATTATTCCAACTTTTGAAGCGAGCAAATAAATCTTAATGAAAGAATTCGAGGGATTTAATGATGGATTCTTTTTTCAAAATGTTTTTTTGCGGTGAGAGAAATAAAATTCACAAATACTACACGCAGACCTCTCTACCGAACAGCGGCGGCAGTACTGTAAATTATTTCGTTGGTTTCACACAATTCTACTTAAGACTTATAATCCTAAATCAAAAATCTTTAATTAAGCGTAGAGCAAATAGCATAGTACATTGTGCCAAGGGCATAGCGCATAAGACAAAGAGCATGAAGCGTAAGGTTCATTGAGCTGTGCCGTTTTCTTATTATTTGAAGCTGAAATAATATTGCAGAATACATTCTAAAAGGAGTAAAATTAAAAAAGGTAAAAAAGAGATTAGCGATACGGGAAGGGAAATCTCAGAGTAAAATAAATAAGTAAAAAATAATTTTTTATTAATTCCTTTATTGCATGGATGTATTGAAGTGCTTCTTAAAATATCAAAACAGATAACCGGATTTGTAAAATCGGCGGGCTGTTAAAGATAACATCCCGATTGAATCGGGATGACATTTCTAAAAAAAATTCGCTGCACAGATTACTAATCTGTGTTACGGATTTTATGGGAGTTATCTATTATATCAATCTAAACAACGGAGGATTTATGAAACTTAGCGACGGTTACGAAAAAGACTACGGCTTAAATAAAAAAGTCGTATTGTACCAGCAGGCGTTTCACTGCGAACTTATGTATGACTACTTAACCGAGACGGGCAGAAAAGTACCGGAATGGATAGGCGGCAAGCTTTCTTCAATTAATCAAATTGTTGCAAAGAATAAGGAAGAAAAAATGAAAAAGTCTTTAAGTATAAAGCGTGAGCATGTAAAGTGGTGGAAGTTTACGAAACGCAGTATAGCAAAAGAGGAATTTGATGAACAGATGGAACTGAATACTCTTGAGATGGAGTTGAAGATTGCAGAAGAGCTAAAGCCTTACCATAATGATCTGCCGAAGATGTTTAACGAGCTGTCAGCGCTTTGCTTGCCGTCCACTCCATGCACTCTGGAGAATACAATACCCACTACAAAGGTATTTATTTTCTTTGGACAAAAGACAGTTCAATTCCTTAGAGATGTCGGCATACTCGGCTTCTTATTTCTATTTGCGTATATATTATGCAGCCTTTGGTATGCAAACTTTCCTAAGAACGGGATGATACTCCAGGCGCTTCTTGTTTGCGCGGCAGGGTTAGGCGCATGCTTTTATTCTTTGAACGAGGCAAGAAAGTATGTTACCTCAAGAACATTTGACGATAAGTTTATTCCGCATTATTACAACCGGATAACAATAGGAATAATTGCCGGAGTAATACTTGCAAACTTTTTTAATGTGGAATCATTCGGCACTAAAGAACAGGGAACGACAATTGTAAATCTGTCTGCTTCTCTTATCGCTCTGCTCGGCGGATTCTCATCAGACTTTGTAGTGCGCTTCCTTAACAGACTGCTTGCAATGATACAGACATTAATCGAAGGCGATGCAAAAGAGATTGTTGACAGCAAGCTTCAGGAAGTAAAATCTAAAAACGAAGCAGAGCGTCTGAAGCGTAACCTGGAAAATGCCAGCAGCTTAAAATTGATAATGAACTCAAGCGATATTAAGCCGGGCAGCGATGCATACACTAAGATAGACGCAATGATAATGAAAATGATTGAGGAGAGTTGATATTATTTACTCATGTTACGCAGAGGGGATAAAAATTTCTTAATTTAGCTATGTAAAAATTAAGAGGTTGGCAATGGATAAGCAACTATTGGAGACCTATTCAGATTACTT
>JAJYSI010000142.1 GCA_021793635.1 Bacteroidota bacterium | reverse complement strand
ATAATACGACGGACAATATAAGAGTTGATGAAATAAAAGATGCGCTGTTAGGGAATTCCAGGAAATTTAATTTTGTTATACCTGGCAACACTACAAGCACTTATCAATATATTCAAGATGAGCTGCTGAACGGCAAAGCCCCTAAAGATGTGCAGATTGTAAAGAATGATTCGGAAGTAGTTAGCACGATTGAGAAATTTAACGATGTTCTGGGTATTGTAAGTTTTAATCAGGTTCAGGATTCTTCCAAGATCCATTTTGTCCAGGTCGGTCAAATAAAAAATCAAAGTAATCAAACATCAAATACCGGTTTGAAAGTAAACTATTTTACTCCTCACCCGGGATTTGTATTAAAAGAATATTACCCATTGAAGCAGACAGTTTATATATTCCTTCATGAATATGGAATGAGCCCTGCTTCAGGGTTTACGACTTTCTTAACAAGTTATGAAGGTCAAAAAATAGCTCTGGGTCAAAACTTGGCTCCTGCGGCTGTTCCAGTTAAAATTAATGAATCTCAATAATCCGGATTAAAAAGATGAAAGCAAAAATATCACTCATTCTTGTTGTTTTATTTACGGGCTTATGTTTTGCCCAAAGCAGTTACGATGCAGCTTCTGAAGCTATTAAGAAAGGCGATTTTAAAACTGCATTAAACATCGCAAACCAAGTGTTGAAGCAGGATTCAACAGATACTGCAGTAAAAATACTGATTGACCTTACTGCTCATGACACTTCAGATAAAGGCGCTTACGAAAGCCTCGGCGATGCTTATTCTAAAATGAATGTTCCTGAACTTGCTATTAGTAATTATGAGCATGCTGAAAGACTGGATTCCAACGATGTTAAAATAAAATATAAAATCGGTGAGACTTTATATAAAGAACAAAGCTACACCGATGCCGCAAATAAGTTTTTGCAGGCAATCGCAATAGATTCCAACTATGCGCCTGCCTATTTAATGGTTGGTGAAATTCTTTATTACGCAAAGCAGTATCCAAACGCAGCTTACTATCTGAATAAGTATTTGAAGTTTGATCCTAAAAACGAAAAGGCTATAGAATATACAGCCAACTCTTTCTTCCTAATGAATAATTTTGAAAATGCAGTTAATGTTGCTAAAGATGGCTTGCAGGATAATGCGAATAATATGAGTTTAAAGCGCATCCTTGCATTGTCGCTTGTCTTCGATAAAAAGCTGGATGAGGCTGCACAATATTTAAATCAAATTCCCGATTCATTAATTACTGCCAGACAGTTTGCGCAAATAGGTCTTGAATACAATTACGGAAAGATGGATTCCCTTTCTATTATTTATCTTAAGAAAGCTATTAACAAAGATACCTCTTTCATTTCAACTTTGGCAGAAACAGTTGCCAACATGTATTTCAGTTCCGGCAATTATGATTCTGCAATTGTTTATTATGATAAAAAACTATCTGCAGATTCTACTTCCGTAAGCGCTCATGTAAATAAAGCTCTGTGCATGATCCAAATAAAAAATTATGACGGCGCACGAATTTCTCTGCTTGAAGCTGAACAAATAAAGCCGGACTATTTGCCAACGATTCAATGGCTCGGAAAAACTTATCAATACATGGATTCTTCCGATGCTGCGGCAGCAACCTACGATAAATTGATTTCGGTTGCTTCCAAAGATCCCGATAAAAATAAAACGATTCTCGGAGATGCATACGGATCAAAAGCTCTAATTTATCTTATAAAGAAAAAATATGCTCTTTCAATTGATCCCTTAAAACAAGCCTTACAGTATGATCCGAATAATTCTCAATATCATTTGTGGCTGGCTCAGGCATATGCTTTAACTAACCATAAGGAAGATGCAATTCGTGAGTATCATAAAACCTTGCAGCTTGATCCTAAAAATCCCGATGCGAAAAAAGGCTTAAGGATTCTTGGTGAATAAAATCTCGGGTCGTCTTATGAATAAAAATCTAAACCTGCGGGAGTATTTAGCTGTCCCCTGGATAAAGTTTTTATTGTGGACAATTTTAATTATAGCTGGAATTATCCTTATTGGATTTATAGCTAACTTTTTAACAGGGTTGGTGTTTCATTTTAATTGATTGATGTATAATAAAACCGGAAATGATGAATAATATGCTTACTAGCCCATGGCACTCTGTAAATATAGGCGAAGATGTTCCTTCGATTGTGAATGCAATAATTGAAATCCCTAAAGGTTCTAAAGCAAAGTATGAATTAGATAAGCCGAGCGGATTATTGAGATTGGATAGAGTATTGTTCTCTTCTGTTCATTACCCTGCAAACTACGGCTTTATCCCTCAAACTTACTGCGACGACGGCGACCCGCTGGATATACTTGTCATCTGCTCGATTGATGTTGAGCCGATGTGTATTGTCGAAGCAAAAGTAATCGGAGTAATGCGCATGCTTGACGAAGAAGAGTATGATGATAAGATAATCGCAGTTGCAAAGAATGACATGTCCGTAAATTATATAAATAATATAGAAGAATTGCCGCCGCATACTGTAGTAGAGCTTAGAAGGTTTTTTGAAGACTACAAAAAGCTTGAGAACAAAAAAGTAATAGTCGATGGCTTTATGGGCAAGGAACAGGCTTACAAAATAATTGAAGAAAGTATTGAGCTCTACGCCAAAACCGAATTCACCTATTAAGCCAATACGAATCAGAAGACAGGAGTCGGCGGTCACCGTCTGACTTCTGTTCTCTGACCTCTGATCTCTACTTTCCTCAGACTGATATTAAACTTAACTTCTACAAATTCTTTCTTACTTCATCCATCTTCTTAGCAAACTCTTCCATCTTATCAAGTGGAACATCGCGGACTATCTTTAATACATTATAGTCAATGCTGCCTCCCATTAATTTCTTAAGCGGAATATCTTCTTCCAAATTGATGTTCTTATCCGGTATCCACTCAAGCAGATCGTTCGGCGTGCATTTAAAGAGCAAGTAGAACTGCTCAATCTGATATAGCGACAAATTCTTAAATTTATTATTGACGATTGTGTAAGCCACTCTGCTTGTAAAACCATGCTGCATTAAAAATAGGGATGGGTTCGATATTCCCCTTGAAGAAAAAAGTCTGGCAAGATAATATTTAAGCATAATAGATCCCTCTTATATTATATTTTTAAGATTTATTTTAAGAAATCACCATAAATTTCGTTGAAATAAGATATTTCCCTTCAAAAAACCTCATATTTTTCAATTTTATTTTCTATTTAAGTAGATAAACATACTATTTATGTTAAAATATTTACTATTTAAGTAAGAAAATAGACTATTTATGTTGCTGGAGTTACTATTTATGTTGCTGGAGTTACTATTTATGTTGCTGGAGTTACTATTTATGTTGCTGGAATTACTATTTATGTTGCTGGAATTACTATTTATGTCGATGGAGTTACTATTTGAGTCGCCAGAATTACTATTTATGTCATTGGAAATACTATTTAAGTCTTTAGAATTACTATTTGGGTCGTAATTTTTACCATTTAAGACAATAATTTCTCTATTTGTCGAATAGTTCTGGTTCAATGTTTGGAACTTTGCATACTACATTCTTAAATTTTACTTTGCTTGCTCTCTTAGCTCTTCACTTAATACATTCTTTCGTTATTAAATGTAATTATAAAATCACTACTACTTTTAAGATCATCCATTTACATAATTCTTAACAGTAATAGAGGCTTTGCCGCTAACCGGCAGCCCCGAGCAACAATGCCGCTTAAAACTACAACGCCGATAATTATTAAAAAACCTTTTTTGCCTAACTACCTTAAGCAATCCGCCGCGGTGGAAGCCGACACGAGCTAACCAACCCGACAATTACGAAAATGCCGAATGCGAACAGGCTGTCCGGTTAGGCGGGTTAGGTGTGTTTTTAGCGCTTACGATATTGAAATATTTACTCTTTTATTTAAACCAACTTCTATTATTCTGCTGAATGTTGATATTTGAATATCACTTTTCCCAGCTTCGATTCTCGATATATAACTTTTTTTTGTCCCCGACCTTTCAGCTAATTCCTTTTGTGTTAGTTTAGCTTTTCTTCTTTCTTCCTTTAACATTTCACCAAGTCTAAATGCAAGCGACTCTCTTTCAAATTCTTCTCTCTTGGAAGTACCTTTCTTTCCATATTGTTTGTCTAAGTGTTCTTCAAATGATGTTAACTTTTTCATTTTCTATTCCATCTCATTTTATCAGCAAAATATTCTTTTTTCAATTTCATTCCTCTCTCAATTTCCTCCTTCGGTGTTTTATTAGTTTTCTTAACAAAACAATTTAATAGGATTACTAATTTTCCTTCATCAAAAAAACATAATATCCTTACGCTCTTTGAAATTGTTGCTACTCTTATTTCATATAATTCATCTGTTCCTTCAAGATATTTTAAGAACTTTATTGGAACCCAATCAACCTTTCTTATAAGGTCAAGAACAAAATCGATTTTTCGCTTCGTCTTATCGTCTTGCTTAGAATAAAAGTCTATGTAATAATTACCATAGTATAAAATTCTTCTATTCACATATCGAAGATAACTAATTGGTTAACCTTATCCAATTGAAAAATATCTTGTTTTTGCTGAGTTGTCTACATACCGAACTTATACATAAGCTTCGTTATTTTATAATTTGTGTTAGAATTTTCGAATTCTTTATTTCTTAACCTTAGGATCATGCGTATGAGAAGCACTGTTGCTTCTCTCTACTTCATATCCCATTCCCTTCCAGTCCTTTGCAAATGAATCCGGCAGGTAAAGTACTTTTACATTCGTATAACCCATATCCTTTAATTCTTTATAAGCCGGACGGATATTAGGGCAGTGGCTCCATGGGCAGCATCCGCAGTAGATAACAATGTTGGTATCTTTATTTAAATTCTTTACAGTTTTTTTGAGCGCTTTCATTCCGAAATCTTTTGAAGCGGGTCCGGCATAGATTGCACCCGGTATATGTTCCTGATTATAAAGGAAATCAAATCCGATCTGTAAAATTACCGGCTTCTTGTTTTTAGAACCGGATAGTTCATTGGAAAGCTCACCGGTTGTTATTATATGGTCAATATTCCATGGATCGTTTGGCTTTGTACTTGTTTGAAGAAGATTGAGATTTCTTATTTCGTCTTTAAGCTGCTTTACCGAGCTTACTTGGGCAAAAGAAAATACCGGGAAAAACACTAATATTAAAAAGCCAAATAGAATTGAGTATTGCTTTAACCGGGATTTTTCAAATGAAAGATGCATTTATTGTTCCTAAATAATAAGACATTTGGTATGAAAAAATATAATAAATAGGGGTTAACATCAATGTTCATTTTTTTGTGGTTGATATGAAATAACCAAAATAGTATTTACATATAAATTGAATTTTGCGCTGTAAAGATAATTTTACGGTAAGATCTATTTGTTATTTTTGTCAGATCATCATTGATCAGAAATATCCGAATTTAAAAAATTTTCCCGAGGTGTAATTAGTTTTTGCCTGTAATACTGTTTGAGCCTGAAATATCTTCGAACCTTCTGGCACCCATATATCGCTTCGAATAATATGCTTCGTCAAGGGAAGAAACAGTAACACCGTTCCTTGAACTTGCATGCGCAAAAAGATCATCGCCTATATAAATTCCTACGTGTCCGGGTCTTACCCATCTTCTTGTATTAAAAAAGACCAGGTCGCCGAATTGAAGATTATCCCTGCTCGGAACTGTTTCTCCTTCGTGGTATTGTTCTCTTGCACTTCTTTCAAGATCAATTGAAAGAGCTTTACTGTAAACCTCCTTTGTAAATGCAGAGCAGTCAATTCCATTTTTAGAATCACCGCCGTATCTATAAGGAGTATTCAGGTATTTAATTATTTCCATTAAAACTTTTTCGCGCGTGTTTAATTGATCTGCGCTTAATTCGCTCTTTGCATTATTACTTTCATATTTTTTTAGAAGAGCGGAAATGTCATACTTTTTATTATCGGCAGGAACTTCATCAGGGTCGGAAGTGTCATCAATAGTATCGGAAGTATCTTTTAATTCAACATCAGATACATTAGGAGCTTCCGTTGTATCTTTTAGTGCAAATCTTACTGTTGAATTATCGCTTTGGCTTTTCCCCGTCTTCTCGCCGTAGCGTACGGCGTTGGTTGTAGATGCACAGCCGTAGTAAAAGATTACGGCTGCAGATATAAGAAGAAAGGCAGTTAATATTTTAAGTTTCATCATACGCTTCAGCCCAGATATGCTTTTAAATTTTTACTCCTCGAAGCATGTCTTAGCCGGCGTATAGCCTTCTCCTTGATCTGTCTAACTCTTTCTCTAGTCAAATTAAATCTCTCGCCAATTTCTTCAAGTGTTAAAGAATGATCTTTATTCAATCCGAAGTAAAGTTTAATAACCTCAGCTTCTCTTTCGGAAAGAGATCTGAGCGCTCTTTCAATTTCAGTCTTCAATGACTCTTTCATTAAAACATTGTCGGGATTGGGGATTTCTTCGTTTTCAATTACATCAAGAAGCCTGTTCTCTTCGCCCTGAGCAAACGGCGCATCCACTGAAACATGTCTTCCTGAGATTCTAAGAGTATCCGTTATCTCGTCTTCGTCCATTTCGAGTTCCTGTGCCAGTTCCGTCGCGCTCGGTTCTCTTTCAAACTCCTGCTCAAGATTGCTGTAAGCTTTTCCAATCTTATTAAGAGCACCTACACGGTTTAACGGAAGCCTTACTATTCTGGATTGCTCTGCAAGAGCCTGCAATATAGATTGCCGAATCCACCATACAGCATAGGAGATAAATTTAAATCCTCTCGTTTCATCAAATCGTTTTGCGGCTTTAATTAAACCAAGGTTTCCTTCATTTATAAGATCTCCTAATGAGAGTCCCTGGTTTTGATATTGTTTTGCAACGCTGACTACAAACCGTAAATTTGCTTTTGTTAATGTCTCCAGCGCTTCATGACTGCCTTGCCTTATTTTAACAGCCAGATTTATTTCGTCCTCAAATGTAAGCAGGGGTACCTTCCCGATTTCCTGCAAATATTTATCTAAGGACAGGCTTTCGCGATTTGTAAATTGCTTGGTAATTTTCATAGTCTCACCTTGCTATTTATTTTTCCACGTTAATTGAATCTACAATTCCAACTATAGATGCATCTACCGGAGCCATATCAACCGGCAGCGGTATAACCGCTTCCGAAGCTGTTATGTAGTAAATTATTTCTCCCGGTCCCGAACCAACCGTATCAACAGCAACTATCGGCTCGCCGGTGTCCTCCAGTTCAGCATTAATAGGCTGAACAAACATCAGCTTAAAACTATTAAGTGCGGGATACTTTTTTGTTGCCCACACATTGCCAATTACTTTGCCAAGAAACAACTACTGTGCCTTTTTATTTTTAAAACTTAAGTATCATGCATCCGAAATCGTAATCCGGCTTTTAATCGAAATATAAATCAGATAAAGAATTTCTCAGTTAATCCAATTGTAAAATAAATTTATCTTACCGGAAAATTTTACGCATCGTGAAATTATTTCATCATAGGTAAATTAAATCTTAATTTACCTAAATGTGAATAATCGTCGTTAGAATTAATTACTCTTCGTGTTCAACAAGATATTCTTTTAGCGGAATATCGAGCTTATCTACAATCGCCATTATTACGGCATCGACCGGTTTGTTTTTTGTAATTTCAGTTTGCCGCGATGAGCTTCCGGTTGCAACGAGAACTACCTCGCCTTCGCCTGCACCAACGCTGTCTACTGCAACTACAAAGTTATCTTTCTCATTTAGATTTAAATCGATCTGCTTAACTATTAGAAATTTGGCTCCAACCAAATTCTCGTCTTTCTTCGTCG
>JAJYSI010000141.1 GCA_021793635.1 Bacteroidota bacterium | reverse complement strand
TTATATTGTCTATAAATGTTTCGCCCCTCCGGGGCTCATAGGTATTTTTGGGGTATAATTATTTCTACTAATGTATCGCCCCTCTGGGGCTTTTTTGATAGAATCATAAATTATGGTGCTCTTGGCTTTCATAATTGTGGATGCCCCGCAAACCCCGCAAACGGGGCAAACGTGTCATACCCCGCAAACGTATCATGCTCCGTAAAACGGTCAGAACCGCAGAGCGGTGACATATTAGTAGAAAAAGATAGAAAAAAGAACAAAGCTCCGGAGGAGCGACACATGATTAATTTATAGAAGAACATTATCAAAAGAATGTCATCGGTCTTTGTGTCCTATATGTGCGGCTCTTAGATCCTTGTTAAGGCAATTGCGTGTGGACGAAATATGATGGATTGTTCTGGAGTGTATTATATAAAATAAGAATCCCGAATAATTTCGCAGATTATTATAAATTCTAAAATTATTTTGGACAGCAGTGCATATTAAGCTAAAGTACAACTAAAAGCATGAAGTAAATGTCGTGATTATTATCTATTTTTACCCGGTAAAAGATAGATTTTTTGATGAAATAAATACCGGAAATAATTATGACTAAACCTCAAATCTGGGTTGCTGCTTTTTTAGGACTCTTTTTAATTTTATTTCTCCTTGAAAAAGTTACCGTGCGTTCCGACGTTCAGGTTAAACCTTCCACTGGAGTAGCTCCGCAAATGGGGCAATCAGCTCAGCCGTCAACAGCAGAGGATTTAATATCAAGTATTGGCTGTACCAGTTGCCACGGCGCAGATCTAAACGGCACTAAAATGGCCCCAAATATACACGGCGTTAAAAAATATTGGTCAAGAGATAATTTGATTAATTATCTTCGCAATCCAAGTTCTTTTATGTCGTCAGAAAGATTTAAAAATTATAGGGCAAAATATCAGATCATGATGCCGTCATTTAATAATATTGATGTAAAAAACCTTGGCAAGATTGCCGATTATTTGCTACAGCTTCAGTAATAATTTTACAAGATGAATTATTAGACTCGGATACCCTTATTTTTGAAATTGTTTGTGTAACACAAATTATTTAAAACAAAAACGCCCTGATATTTATCAGGGCATTCTTATTATTAATTAGTCTATTCGTTATGCGATAGTTATTTCTTTTTCAAGATAAACATCTTGAATAATATTTAGCAGCTTAACTCCGTCAGCCATTGGACGCTGAAAAGCTTTTCTTCCTGAAATTAATCCCATACCGCCGGCTCTTTTATTAATTACAGCCGTTTTAGCAGCTTCGGCAAAATCATTTGAACCTGAAGCGCCGCCGCTGTTTATAAGTCCTGCCCGACCCATATAATTATTAATTACCTGGTAACGTGTTAAGTCAATTGGATGATCTGTTGAAAGGTCGGAGTAAACTTTCTTACTTGTTTTTCCAAACTTCAAAGCTTCAAAGCCGCCATTGCACTCCGGAAGTTTTTGCTTAATTATATCGGCTTCGATAGTCACGCCGAGATGGTTTGCTTGTCCGGTTAAATCTGCTGCTACATGATAATCTTTTTCTTTTGTCTTGAAGGCTTCGTTTCGTAAATAGCACCAAAGGACAGTTGCCATGCCTAATTCATGTGCATGATGGAAGGCTTCGCTTACTTCGATAATTTGTCTGTCGCTTTCCGGCGAACCAAAGTAAATCGTAGCTCCAACTGCGGCGGCGCCCATTTCGTAAGCCTGCTCAACACCAGCAAACATAATTTGGTCATATTTGTCGGGATAAGTTAAGAGCTCGTTGTGGTTAATTTTTACAAGGAAAGGAATTTTGTGTGCGTATTTTCTTGAGCACATGCCGAGCACACCAAGAGTTGATGCAACAGCATTGCATCCGCCTTCGATTGCTAACTTTACTATATTTTCCGGATCGAAGTACTGAGGATTAGGTGCAAACGAGGCGCCCGCCGAATGTTCGATTCCTTGATCGACCGGAAGAATTGAGACATATCCTGTACCGGATAATCTTCCGCTCATAAAAATCCATTGAAGGTTTTTTAAGACATTTATATTTCTATCTGACTGGGCAAAAATTCTGTCTACAAAACCGCTGCCCGGTAAATGAAGTTGTTCTTTAGGAAATTTAGCTTTATAACTTAAAAGTGATTCCGCATCACTTCCTAATAATTCTTGAATTTTTTTTAACATTATTACTCCGTTATTAATTGTTGAACCCTATTGCTAACCGCAAAAATAAAGTTAAAAAGGGATTGATTCAATCTTAAATCTAAATTCAAGCAAAATTATTTTTCTACCGAGCGGAAATATTCCAATACTGCGCGCGCATCGTTTTGGGTTAATTGTTGATCGGGCATTAATATCTTATATTCATCAACTAATTTTTCAAGAAGCGGATCTTTTTTCTGCATCTCTGTAGTATTTAAAAGATAATTCATAATATACGCGGGCGTGTTATTCTTTGTGATATTTCTTAGAGGTGGTCCAATTTTCTTTTGATCGAGATCATGGCAGGCAATACACTTTGTGTTAAAAATATTCTTCCCTGCAGTTACAAGTCTAGGATCTATTGCGCCTAGTGTTATGTTTTTAATAGGTCCTATACCATTGTCATCGGGATATTGATAAGTCGGCTTTGGTATAGCTGCCGGTTGAGTTGGTTGTGTTGGCTGAACCGAAGATTGAATTTGTTCTGGCGCCGGCTGGCGCACATCATATTTCTTATCTGTACATGAAATGTTAATTAAAGCAATCCCAATAATTAATGTAAACAGTCTCTTCATTTCTCCTCCAAATAATCGCTTCGCCGGATTAGAAAAAGCATTATTAGTAATTCAGATTTAAACTAAGTATTAGTCTACTGAAACAATTTAAAGTTTTAAAAGTAGCATATATCGTAAAAATAACCCGCCAATAATATATATTTCATTTTAGTGAGGCAAGAAATTGACTGTGCTAAATGTTACGATGTGAGATTACTCAATTATCAGTTTACTTTGGAAAAACCGCAAAAACAAAAAAGGCGACTTAAAAAGTCGCCTCGAAAAATAACTTCAGAATCAAATTTTACTTTTTAACTGATTCAAAATATTCAATTACTGCAGCAACCTGCTTTTTATTCAAACTCTGATCCGGCATAATTACACCGTTATATTCTTTTATCAACTTCTTTAATCTTGGATCAGTCTTTTGCATTTCGGTTGTATGCGTAAGATATTTTGTTAAGTATTCGTTAGACAATGTTTTGGTAATATTTCTTAACGGAGGTCCAACTAATTTCCCGTCAAGCTTATGGCAAGCAAAACACTTACTATTAAAGATTGCTTTACCTTCGTTAGCAAGTTTCTTGTCGATTGGGGCAGCTTCTTTTTTTACTTCCACCTTCTTTACCGTTTTAACAGAATCTTTTTCTAATCCGAATGCTGATGCAGTTTGAACTTTTACAGTCATTCCCATGATTGTAAAAAGAGCAAATGCGAACACTAAGATTAAACTTGATGTTGATTTCATTTTCTTTTCCTTTTTTTATTTATAAATAAACCATTCATGATAAACAAATTCAATACATTTAGAATAACACCCACCCAACTACATATAGAGTATTATTATCGGAAGCATTTCTGCCTGTGCCGTCATAGTTTGTGCTGCTGCCGTTAAATTTATTATAGGCTACATATTGAACTGCAAATTGAGTATTCAGCCATGGCAAATAGGTAACTTGAGCAGTTAAACCGGCGCTGTTCGGCGAGAAGCTGGTATTAGAAGCATAAATAATTGCATCATTGTCGCCGTTTGTATTAAAGTATCCAAGTGAAAAAGCAACGCCAACGGGTAAATTATAACTTGCATCAACCTTAAATGAGTTTAATTTTAAGGATGGACTAGCAGAACCGCCGGCAAGATAAGTTGCATCAAGATTTTGCTTCTCGGCAACGTAAGTCGTGTGTGCAATAATAGTCCCGTTGTCAAGAGTTTTTTCATACTGAGCATCGAATCCAATATCGGTATATTTATCAGTGCTTGCATCGCTTATGCCTGTTGGATAAAACTGCGAAGCCATTCCGTATGTGCCGATTTCTAAGTAATCGCTATCCCATTGCTGCTGCAGTGCAACTCTCCAATATGGTGCATAACCTGCCAGAGTCATTGTGTTGTCAGCAGTGGTTTCTGGAATCGGACCGCCTTGTTTTGTAACATGATAAAGACTGAATTCACCGTATATTAAATTATCATATAATGCGTAGGCTCCAAGACCGGAGACTTGTCCGCCAAGTCCTCCAATTATTGGGCTTGCACTCGGTGTTGGAGCAACTCCGGAACTAAAATATGGAAATCCCCATGCAGGTGTCGTATTCCAAACGTCTTGAACGGTTGGATTGTTATTTAAAGAAATACCGTACAATAAATCATTTGAAAGTAAAGTTGTATGATCTGCAAATCTCATATCTGTATTATCTAAACCAAATGTCCCTGATTGATCGTCATAAGTAACTTGTATAAAAGAACCAAAGTTTGGACTGATGGCTCCTGCTATAAAAAGACTAAACTGCTGCGGAAATTCAGTAACATCATTTTGGGTGCCTGGCACTGTAGTGGCTATCTTGTTATAAGAACCTTGAATCATTGCCGAAATAGGAAGTACATTTAATAATTGAAGATTAGTATTGTCTTCTTTGTAAGTGGATTTTATTGTTGCAATACCGGTCATGGTATAACCGTTTAACTTAAAAAGTCGACCGAAAGGTGTAAGTTCCGGATAAACGTAATGGCAAGCGCTGCATGCTAAATTTGTTTGACGGGCATAACTTGGAATTGAATAGCCGGTGTTGCTTAGTGCAACAATTAAAATCCCCAGTAGTAGAGTAACAACTTTGTAGTTTATTACTTTTAGTTTCATATAGAGCCTCCTGAAATTAATTAATAAAAAAATTTTGCTTTTACTAACAAATAGTAATCTCAATGTTAGTTAAAGTATAAATGAAAAATAGTAACAGTTATGTTACCCTAATCACTGAAAATATTGATACTTGAAAAATATCCGCTTTTATGAAGAAATGCTTATCCTTCAATTTATTATTATTTCAATTCTGTTTGCAGATTGAAAGAAAATATTGAAGAATATTAATGTCAAATAATTGACAAAACTTGACATAGCTGCATTATTGATAGTCGTTCACAGATATTCAAATCTTGTTCCAAATTTATGACAATTAAAATGTAATAATAATAAATTATATTTTTAAATTCTTCTTTGTTTTGGGATTTATGCTCTTTATGTTACCAATTATGAGAATTAGGATAATTTTATAAAAACAAAAAAGCGGCTACAAAAGCCGCTTTTATAAAAACCATGAAAAATAATTACCAAATCTTTACAAGCTTATCATCTGGATTTCTCATTGGATCGCCCGGTTTTACATTAAAAGCTTTCCAGAATGCGGGCGTATTGCTTAATGGTCCATCAACTCTGTAATGTTCCGGTGAATGAGGATCCACCTTTACCCTCAGTCTTAATCTTTCAGGTCTGTTTTTTATTTTCCAAATATTTGCAAAAGATAAGAAAAATCTTTGTGCAGGAGTAAACCCATTTATCTCTTTCCCGCTTTTGTACTCGGCAGTCTTCTTAAATGCATCAAATGAAATATTGATTCCGCCCAGATCTGCAATATTTTCCCCTTCGGTTAACTTGCCATTGATATGTAAAGTATCAACCGCAACATAACTATCAAACTGATCTATAATCTTTTGGGCTCTTTTGTCAAAATTTTCTTCATCCGCCTTTGTCCACCAATCTTTCATATTCCCTGCACCGTCAAACTGTCTGCCTTGATCATCGAATCCATGAGTCATTTCATGCCCGATTACAGCTCCTATTCCACCGTAGTTAATAGCGTCATCAGCTTTAGGATCGAAGAAAGGAGGTTGCAAGATTCCGGCAGGGAAGACTATCTCATTATTTTGAGGATTGTAATATGCGTTAACCGTCTGTGGCGTCATACCCCATTCTGTTTTATCTACTGGCTTTCCGATTTTTGCCATGTCTTTTTTAGAATTGAAGATTGATGCGCTTAAAACATTTTCAAAATATGAATCCTTATTTATAACTAATCCTTTGTAACTTTTCCATTTATCCGGATAACCGATTTTGACGGTAAATTCGGATAACTTTTTCAAAGCCGCCTTTTTCGTTTCGGGGCTCATCCATTCAAGTTTTTCAATTCGGGTTTTTAAGGCTGCCATTAAGTTGTGAACTAAATCCAAAGCACGTTTTTTTGCATAAGGCGGAAAGTATTTTTCTACAAATAATTTTCCAAGCTCCATTCCGATCTGCCCGTCAATTGTTCCGAGCACTCGTTTCCAGCGGGGTTGCATTTCTTTTGTCCCGTTAAGAATCTTACCATAAAAATTAAAATTCGCTTCAACAAAAGGGCTGCTCATATAAGGCTCGGCAGAGCGAATAATATTCCACTTTAAATATTCTTTTAAAGTTTCAATCGGAGTTGTTTTAACAACATTACTTACTTCTTTGAAGAAATCCGGTTGCGCTACATTAATTTCTCCGGGTTTTGGAACCCCTATTAAAGTGAAATACTCATTCCAATTAAAGTCTGATGAAAGCTCGGTCAATTCCTTTACAGTCATTTTATGATAGACATTGTGCGGATCGCGCTCTTCAACCCGTGACATGGAGGCTTTAGCAAGCTGTGTTTCAAGAGTTAATATTTCTTCGGTGGTTTTCATCGCTTTAGTTGAATCATAACCGATTAGCATAAAGGATTTTGTGATAAGCTGCGAATAATCCTCCCTAATAGTTTTAGTGCTCTGATCGTCTTTTAAATAATAATCCCGGTCCGGCATACCTAATCCGCTCTGGTATAATTGACCGATATTCATCTTGCTGTTTTTTGCATCGGCTCCTGAACCGAATGCAAATAACGGATTTGAAAATCCCAATTGAATTTTTGCTAATTCCTTATAAAAATCTTGTAAGTTGTTGATAGCATTTACAGATTCTAGTTCTTTTTTAATCGGAGTAAAACCCTGTTTGTCAATTTGAACGGTGTCCATGCCGGTGTAGTAAAAATCGCCAACAAGCTGCTGGCTGCTTCCTTTTTTTACATTAGATTCTTTTTCTACACTGGATAAAATATTTTTTAACTTATTTAAGTTTTCATCGCCTAGAATATAAAATGATCCCCAACCAGAATATGCGGCTGGTATTTTTGTGTTTTTTAACCAAGTCCCATTTGCATATTCGAAAAAATCTACGGTTGGGCTAACTGTAGTATCCATGTCCTTTTTGTTAATCTCATCGTTTGCACCTAAACTTTGGCAAAATGATTTGGAAAATATTACTGAGGCAAAAAGAAGCGGGAAGAGTAGGATTGAAAAGTTACCCTTAAAATAAGACATAATTGTCACCTAATTTAATTTGTAAAATATTAAAGCCGTTTTTTTAGCTTAATTAAAAATATAAAAATTTTGAATAAATATTTACTTAATTGTGAAGAATGGCTTAATTATAATTTTATCGGATGATATTGCCTCTCTAAAAAAGTGGGAAATTCAAAAAGGATTTGATTATTCCCACATTCAAAAGTTGCCTCAGAAAATTCAACCTGCCTAAAAGATTTACCGTAAATATTAAATATATACCGCTGTTCATATTTTTTTTGTAACTGAATTTAGGCTTTGTATTTTTGGAGGGTAAATTAGAGTTCACTTATCACAAAAACGATCAGGTGAAAAATTTTCCTCATAAAGGAAATATTTTATTAAAACTTAATATTAAAGGTATAATCATGAAAACCACAAAAACATTATTGCTTGCCATTTCACTTTTGCTTCTTCCGTTGTCTGCCTTTGCAGCAAGTAATTCATCTAGCAACGAACAGAGCGACGTTGAACAAGTTGTAGATCG
>JAJYSI010000140.1 GCA_021793635.1 Bacteroidota bacterium | reverse complement strand
TCGTTCATTTCTACACGTTAGCGAAGTCAGTGTAAATTTTTCAGCTTGATCTTTTAAAGCTTTAATAATTCTCGGATGACAATGTCCCTGATTAACAGCAGAATAAGCTGCCAAACAATCGAGATATTTTTTCCCATCAACATCATAAACCCAAACTCCTTGGGCTTTGTTTATTACAACATCAAGCGGATGGTAATTGTGAGCACCGTATTTTTCTTCGAGTTCAATAAAATCTTTAGTAAGCATAAAATTTATTCGTTATTGTTAAGAAGAATTATAAAATTTTCTGCAAATTTAAAGAAATTATGGGATTAAAAGAATTTGACGCTAAAGAAAACTACCTAATCGGGTAGTATCATTTCATTTTTGAATTGAAGAAATTGAATGCTAAGTTTCGTCCCGTATTTCTGCTTGAAAAACCATTCGGTATTTCAAATAATTCACGCAAAAACAGAAATGGTAAAACAAAAAATAACGGGATAAATAATATGAAAAAAAATCTACAAATCGTTTCGATAATTATTATCAGCTTTTTCTTTTTAACAAGCTCATCGTTTCCATGGGGAGCCGAGGGACATAAGCTTATCAGTAAAAAGTCTGTTTTATATCTTCCGGCTCCAATGAAAAGCTATAAGAAATGGGCAGATTATCTTTCGGAACATGCGCCGGATCCTGATATTAGAAAAAAGGATGACAAAACCGAAGCACCAAAGCATTTTATCGATGTAGATTTTTACAAGGAATTTTTAGCCGGCAAGATGATCGAGAATGAAGATTCTCTTATTGCCGAATACGGTGAGAAAGAAGTTGTCAAAGAAGGAATTCTTCCGTGGGCAACTATGCAGACTTATCAGAATTTAATTAAGGCTTTTAAAGATCATGATAAAGCAAAAGCCTTAAGGCTCGCTGCTGATCTTGGTCATTATGTTGCAGACGGACACCAGCCGATGCATACTGTAATGAACTACAATGGTCAGTTGACCGGTCAGAAAGGCGTTCATGCCCGTTATGAAATTCATATGGTGGATGATCATTTAGCTGCATTGGATTCTTCATTTGACCCTCAGCCGGTTACGCTTGTAAAAAATCCAGAAGAATTTATTTTTAATTACATATCTGATGCAAATTCAGTCTGCAATGTTTTAATGGATGCCGATAACTTTGCATTCAAACAGACCAACTCAAGAAGAAGCGGCGCATATTATAATTTATTGTGGTTCAGAACAAAGTACATAACCGAAATTCAATTTAATAATGCCGCTAAAGATTTTGCTGCCTTACTTTACACCGCTTGGGTAAAGGGTGGAAAGCCGGCATTCAATACAATGAAATAAAAAATTAAGGATGATGAATGAAGTTAAAGCTGGTAATTTTATCTCTGGCATTATTTAATTTCCAATTTTTATTTTCTCAGATAGTCAAGACTATTCCGGAATTTCCGACAGAGAATGATTCTATCGTAGTAATATTCGATGCTACTCAAACAGGCGCATCGGAGCTGCTGAATTATACCGGAACTTTATACACGCATACCGGCGTAACTACGAATTTAGGCTTGTGGCAGCATGTTATTGGAAATTGGGGGGATAATTCTACGCAGCCGGCTTTAACTCGACTTGGAGCTAATTTATACCAGCTCACAATCGGCTATCCAAGAAAATTTTATAATGTCGGAACCACCGAACATATTACTCAATTGGATTTTGTTTTTAGAAGCGCTGATGCATCAAAACAGACAAGACCGGATATATTTGTTCCTCTTTATTCAGCGGGACTAAATTTGATTTTAAACAATCCGACTTTGCCCAAGCAGTACAGCGATCCGTTAAACTCGCCGGTTTTTGCTAATCCAAATGATACACTTAATCTATCAGCTACTGCAATTCCGGTTGGAACAGCTTTAAAAAGTTTATCTCTTTTTGTAAACTGGAATTTGATGGGACAAGTAAACACTGATACAATTACTTTCGCTTATTTTGCAAAGAATTTTTCTTCCGGAGTAAATCATGTAACAGTAGTGGCTTCGGATTCTTCTAATAACATTGATTCGCTGTCTTTTGCGATTGTAGTTAATCCGCCGGTTCCTCAAGCCGCACCTCCGGCTGGTGTTGAATACGGAATTAATTATGATGCGAGCGATCCTACAACAGCAACGCTGGTTTTGTTTGCACCGAAAAAATCATTTGTTTACGTTCTCGGTGATTTCAACAATTGGGAGGTTAACACTTCTTATATGATGAACGAATATCAGGTAAATTCTGATAGTGTAATGTGGTGGATTACATTGCATAATCTTACCGCAGGTCAAGAATATGCTTTTCAATATCTTGTGGATGGAAATATTAGAATTGCAGATCCGTTTACACATAAAATATTGGATCCGGATAACGACAAATATATTAATTCATCTCCTGCGGGGAACGTTGTTTATCCGAATCTAAAATCATATCCAACTGGCAAGACTTCTGAAATAGTTTCGGTTCTTGAGACAGGTCAGAATCCTTACAAGTGGCAGAATACAAATTTTAAGAGACCGGCAAAAACAAATCTAGTTATTTATGAACTACTTGTTAGAGATTTTGTTTCAACTCATTCTTACCATACTTTAATTGATACGATAGCGTATTTGAAGAGACTTGGTGTGAATGCAATTGAGCTTATGCCGGTAATGGAGTTTGAAGGCAATGACAGTTGGGGTTATAATCCGAATTTTAATTTTGCACCGGATAAGTATTACGGACCTGCAGACAGCTTAAAGCACTTTGTCGATGTTGCTCATCAGAATGGAATGGCAGTTATACTTGATGCGCCGATGAATAACATAATGAGTTCATCGCCGCTGGCAAGGCTTTACTGGGATAGCACAAACAATCAGCCGTCTGCCGATAATCCTTGGTTAAATCAAACTTCTAAACATCCTTATACCGTTGGCAACGATTTTAATTATTCAAGCACTGCAACTAAATATTACATCCATCGTTTTACAACTTATTGGTTAACGAACTACAAAGTTGATGGTTTTAGATTTGATCTTGCCGGTGGATATACTCAAGCTCCGTTCGGTTACAATAATTGGCAGAGTTATTATGACCCAACAAGAGTGGCAAACGATGAAGAGATAGCCGATTCAATGTGGGCAGTCAGTCCCGGCGCTTACGTAATTTTGGAAGAGTTTGTTACAAGTGCTGAAGAAGATACAGTTGCAAATTTCGGATTGATGGTGTGGGATAATATGGCATACCACTATCAACAAGCTGCAATGGGGTATTCTTCCGGCTGGGATTTGTCAGGAATTTCTTATAAGTCATGGTTGTGGAATACACCGGGTTTAGTTGGTTACATGGAAAGCCACGACGAAGAAAGATTGATGTACCAATGCCTGAATTATGGAAATTCAAACGGCAGCTATAATATTAAAAATCTTGCAACTGCTATTAATAGAGTAAAACTTTGCTCGGCGTTTTTCTATACAGTGCCTGGACCAAAAATGCTCTGGCAGTTCGGCGAGCTTGGATATGATTATTCTATAAATTATAACGGAAGGACCGGCGATAAACCGATTCGATGGGATTATCTTAATGATCCCGGCAGAATGAGCTTATACAAAGTTACCGAAGCATTGATTAAGCTGAAAGAAAATTATAGTGTTTTTAATACAAATAATTTCAGTACAAATCTTACCGGCAATGTAAAAACTATAACATTAACAAGTCCATCTATGAATGTAGTTGTGGCGGGAAATTTTGACGTTGACACTCTCGGCGTAACAGGAAATGCTTTCCCTTATACCGGCACGTGGTACGACTATTTTACCGGTACTGCGTTCAACATACAGACTGTCGGAATAAAGTTAGCTCCTGGTGAATTCCATATCTTTACAAATGTTCCGCTTCCTGTCCCCGATACTTCAGTTGTAACAGGCATTGAAGAGAAATCATTTAACGGAATAAACACTTACAGCCTAAGTCAGAATTATCCGAATCCTTTTAATCCTTCGACAACGATTAACTATCAGATACCTCATGCGAGCAATGTAATTCTAAAAGTCTATAATATTTTAGGGCAGGAGGTAACTACTCTTGTAAACGAAAATAAACAAGCAGGAAAATATTCTGTTAAGTTTGACGGTTCAAAACTTTCAAGCGGAATTTATCTGTACCGGATTGAAGCCGATAATTTTGTATTCACAAGGAAATTAATTCTTCTAAAATAATTAAGTGAGAAACACCTTTAAATTATTCAGCCGGCAATTAGTACTAAGTAAAGGTGAGACTCACTTACAAAAATTATTTTTATATCAACCTAAAAACGCGAAGATAGTTGAAAAGTGTTTGCGCATCAATTAGAGAAATATTCTCCGGAAAAGTTTTTTGCTGATTATTAAAATCCTTATTCAAACTTATGATAAAAACCTTTCCGGTTTTAGCATCTGGAATGCCATTAACCAAATTCTGTATTGATTTATGATCCGGTGGCTTGTCTCCATAAAAATAAAATGCGGCTAGTTCAAATAGTTGTCCTTTTTTCTGATAACCGGCTTTTAGGCGGAAAAACTGATCTTCTGATTTGTTATCATAAGAAACATTTCTGAAACCGAGATTTGTTAATAATAAATTAATCTTTTCCAGAATATTTTCTTCCGGCAGTTTAAGAAAATCAACAAATGAGATTTTCTCGTTCAATTCCTTATTCTTTTTATCCGGCTGAAGCCTGAACATATCAAACCAGTCGTTCTCATTTAGCAGTTTTGAAAATGAATCGGCTCCAATCGTTTCAACTATGTTTTTGTTTAACAGCCCGTATTCATCAAGCTTTGATTTGATTGAGACGTCAATCGTATCTTTAGTAAAATAATTTATAATCTTAAGAGGAGGTTTATTTCCGTTAATTAATTTATCCTCAAGCTGCCACTGCGAAACGGGCACCCACCACTGATCAAAATGAATTACGGTATTGAAATTTCTTAATTGAACTTTTGCCGGTAAAGCTTTTGCAGCAATTAAAAGTACGGTAATCGTTTCGTCCTTTTCAAATTTCCTAAAGCCGGCTTCAAGTTCATTCTGAGGAGTGCCGGGCAAACAACTGATATATTTAATATCGGCGTTGTTAAAAATTTCCGAAAGCTTTTGACTGCCGAATTTATCGTATTGTGAAAATACAACTGCCTTCTGATTTGAATTTCTCATCGAAAATATCTGCTCAAGCAGAATATTTGATTTTATACTCGCATTCGCCTTGGAAGGGAAATTAAGAATTTGTTTAAGCTGATGCATCAGAGTAAATACTTTCGCCTGCAGCCGGTAAGGATTTCCAGTCTGATATATATCCCAAATCTGATTTTGAGCGTGAAAAAATTCCTGGTCATACTCAAGTTTCTGATCTTTATCAAGGTCTATCCAGTTATCAATTCTTTCTATTCCGGAACTTTGATCCGGAGTTTGTTTCGGCACTGATTTGTTAGCGACTAAATTTTCCAGTTTAAACTTTTTTGTCTCTTTAATCCGGTTTGTTTTAGGCTGCAGCATTTGGTAAAATTCTTCTGAATCTGATGCAGAAAAATTTCTTACCGAAGTATTAAATCCTTGATTAAAGTTCTTGAATGAGGATGAAATTGTAGTCCTTTCTTCACTCAGTAATTCGGGAAAATAAATTTTGTTGAAATGAACATTCAGCGGCGATAATTTTTCAATATAGATCTTTTTGTCGACTGAAGAGCATATTTCGTTTTTAAAATGATATGAATAAATATCTGCTCGAGAAATATTTTCAAAACTTGCTGTGTAAGTTCCCGGAATATTGTCCAGGAGATCAACCTTGATTAAGAAATTATTTAAACCAGATTTAATTTCTTCAAATGTATTGAGCAGCGATATTTTATATACCTTAGGAAGCAATCTTGAAAGGTAATCTATTACAGCAGGCGCACTGATATTATAATCAATCAATATCGGGTCAACTGCTTTAATAAAATTAATATGATCTTTCGGTTCAGCAAGGTGAAAACCGAAATCAATATTACGTGTTGAAAAATTTTTCCCGTTTTTCCATTTAGTTAAATATGAAATATTTACAGGAAAATTCATTATTGCCGGATTAAGCTGTCTATCGGTTGGCTTTTTTTGTCTGCCATCTACTTTAAGTAAAACTGAATTCTTTTCATTTACTATTACGGCGGAAAAAATCTGTTTCAGCTCATTGCTGAATTTAACCGGGACATTATATGAAGAGGTTTTTCCGAATTGAAAGAATACCAGATTTGAGCGTGTCTTAAAGCTATAAATCTTATGGGAAGATTTGAATGTTTTGACTTTTGAAAGTGAGATCTTGTAATCCGTTGTATCCGGAGAAAGAATATTGAGATCAATTTTATCGGTTTTATCAAGCTTAGAGAAAAGAGGTCTAATTTCTTTCGATTCCCAGGACGGCATTCTAAGCCATTTATCCCATGCAAAGATCTCCGCATTTTCCACGTTGGAAATCTTTGCAGCAGTAAGCTTACGAATTTTATTTTTAATGTTTGACATTAATCGCCGGTCTTCTGAAGATGAACTTGCTCGCATGCCGTTTTTAGGCGCTCAAAAGGCTCCAGCAAGTTCCGGCTCTCCGAAATTGAATTGAGCTTGTCGCGTATTTCAGGAAGCTCATTCTCGAATTTTTTTGATGTCTCAATAAATGTTTTTGAATTATCACCGGCGGTTGAGTGCAATTCTTCTTTAACGTAACCATTTTTATTTTGAGGATCGTTGCCGTTAAAGACTCTTAAAACTCTTACACCTTGTTTATTATTAGCGCCCAAAAACAATGGATCGCGAACTAAGATTAAATCAATTTCCTGGCTTACGGCACTAAGCAAAGGCACAGAAATTAATTCTACAAGAATGTGTTCCATCAAAACGTTGCCGTATAAAGTCTTCTGAAAGTTTGTCGGCTTAATGGGTGCGGTAACACGGAATTCGAGCGGCTTTGTGTCAGAGTCCGTGACAAGAATAGCGCCCATTATTCCTTCGTTGTTGTCGATGTTGTAGGTCTCTAAAAAAGCAATTTTAGATAATGGCATATGCGTTCCTTAATTTGATATTAATATAATTTATTCAATTAAAAAATAAATAATAGAAAAAACGGCTCGTCTGAAAAAGTCATTGAGTTTTAAGCGCGCATATTCCCCGGCGTTTGGAAATGTCTCTCATAGTCGTGGTTCATTTAGAACCTAAATGAAGCAGGATAAAATATAAATAAAATATTTTAATATCAAAATTGATTTTGTTGAATTTGATTTATTTTTATTGCCTGGTAAGCTGACCCAAGATAATTGCAGATGCGCTTGCCACATTAAGAGATTCGGCGGAACCTAATTTGGGGATTGTGATACTATCTTCAATTAAGGAAGAAATTTCTCCTGAGGGTCCGTTCGCTTCATTTGAAAAGACAATTACATTCTTTCCGGATGGCTGGTAGCCGAAAATATTTTTACCTTTTAAGTCTGCGCAAAGAATTTTATATCCATTATCATGAAGTTTTGTAATTGAAGCTTTTGCATCTAAATCATTTATGATGCGGACATGAAAGATAGAACCCATGCTTGCCCTTACAGCTTTCGAACCAAAAGCATCTGCGGAATTATTTAATGAAATTATATTATCGATTCCGAACCAATCGCAATTACGGATTATTGTGCCCACATTACCGGGGTCGGAAATATTATCAAGTAAACAAATAGTGTTTGTATTGCGGCTTTCTAAAAAATTTTGTTTGTATGATGGTTTCAGAAATACGGCGGCAATTCCTTGAGGTGACACTGTGTCGCTGATCCTTAGAAATTCCATGTTTTTGAGAACCTCAATTTTCAATTTCTTTTTCTTTAGATCATAAATTAGCTTTTTATTCTCCTCATTAAATTGGAAGGTAACAAAAATAACTTCGCAGTTAAAATTACTTTCCAAT
>JAJYSI010000139.1 GCA_021793635.1 Bacteroidota bacterium | reverse complement strand
CCTAAAGAACATAAAGCAATTCACAGGTTTACAAAATTTTTAGGAGTAATTATCGGCGGTGTTTGGGGAGTTTCAAATTGGACGGAAGTTTTAAAGTTTTGGGATAGAGTTTCAACCGGACTTAAAGACCCAATCCTGGGAAAGGACGTCGGCTTTTATCTCTTCTCCTTACCCTTTTATGACGCTCTTTTTATTCTGCTATTTTTAATTTCTCTTGTAGCATTAATTGCTTCTTTTATTTCGTCGTTTATCCGGTTCAGCGAAAATAAATTTGTCCTCTACTTCCCCAAAAATTATGAAATAAGTTCCGAACGATTTTATTTCCCTTTATACCTCAATTCCGCAGTTATGATTTTTATACTCGCCTGGGGAAAATTTTTAAGCCGATATCATTTAATGTATTCTACAACCGGTGTCGTTTCAGGACCGGGCTGGACAGATGTTCATATTCTTCTTCCTGCATTCACAGTCGTGATTCTTTTAATGATTTTAATCGGTTTAATGTTGATCATTCCCTTCTTCAGACAGAAAGCGCAAAATTTTTATTCTGGCAAATTTAATATTGCAAAAGAGAGTTCTCATATTTTTGTATTAGCTAGTTCCGGAATTTTGATAATATTAATTTGGTTTGTTGCATTCACCGTTATCCCGGGTGCATTTGAATGGTTAATGGTAAAACCTAATGAAATTACCTATGAGCGTCCTTATATTGAAAACAATATTAAATTTACCCGTTACGGTTTCGGGCTGAATAAAGTTGAAGAGAAAGAATATCCGATGAGCGGAGATTTCACTCAACAAACCGAAAATACTTTTCCTAACATCTTTACCAATATTCGTCTGTGGGATTGGAGGGCTTTAGATGCTGTTTACAAGCAGTTTCAGGCTATCCGGCTTTATTATGAGTTTTCTGATGTAGATGTAGACAGGTATAACGTTAACGGTCACAAAAGACAGGTAATGGTATCGGGACGAGAAATAAACATGGATAACCTGCCATTGCAAAGCCAGACTTTTGTTAATAAGCGTTTTCAATACACACACGGCTACGGTATTACTATGGCAGAGGTAAATGAATTTACGCCGCAAGGATTGCCTCATCTTTTAATCAAAGATATTCCGCCGATAAGCGAGGATTCATCACTACAGGTAAAGCAGCCGCAAATCTATTTTGGAGAAATGACTAATTCCCCGGTTGTAGTTAATACTAAAGAAAAGGAATTTGATTACCCAAGCGGTGAAGATAACGTTTATACAAGATATGCGGGTAAAGGCGGTGTTAGGCTCTCGAATTTCTGGAGGAAATTTTTATTCGGCTGGAAGTATGATGGGACTAATTTCTTATTTTCAAATTATCCGACAAATCAAAGCAGGATAATGTTTCACCGCCAAATAGAAGAACGTGTAAAGCTCCTTGCTCCTTTTCTTCACTTTGACAATGACCCTTATATCGTTCTTGCCAATGGGAAATTATACTGGATGATTGATGCTTATACTACTTCCGATTATTATCCATATAGCCAGCCGTACTCATCAACAGAAAATATACAAATTAAAGAAGGTTCCTCAACTCATACGATAACTACGCAGCATAGGGAATTCTTAGACGGAATTAATTACATCCGTAATTCGGTAAAAGTTGTAGTCAATGCATATGACGGTTCGGTGAACTTTTATATAATGGATAAAAACGACCCTATAATCAGGGTATGGGATAAAATTTATCCCGGGCTTTTCAAATCAAAAGAGGAAATGCCGAAAGATTTATTAGCTCATATCAGATATCCTATAGATATGCTCTTAACTCAAGGAATTGTCTACGAAAAATACCACATGACCGATCCCACGGTTTTCTATAATCAAGAAGATCTTTGGGTGAGAGCAACAGCTCAATATTATAATCAAATTCAGCCTGTAGAGCCGTACTACATTATGTGGCAGCTTCCAGGTACAGATAAACAACAATTCGTTTTGATGCTGCCTTTTACTCCGAAAAATAGACAGGTTCTTATCGGATGGATTGCCGGTATGTGCGACCCTGAGAATTACGGACAATTTCTTGCGTATCAGTTTCCTAAAGACAAAATGGTTCTCGGTCCTCAGCAGGTGGAAACTAAAATTGATCAGGACAGTTTCCTCTCCGGTCAGCTGACTCTGTGGGATCAGCACGGATCAAAAGTAATTAGAGGAAATGTACTAGCCATACCTGTTAACAACACCCTCTTTTATGTCGAACCGATTTATCTGCAAGCAGAAACCGCTGCTTATCCTGAACTAAGACTTGTTGTTGTTATGCACGGCGATAATATGAGCTATGCAAAAAGCTTTAACGAGGCTTTAAATGATCTTTTTGCAAAAACTACCGGTATTCAAAAAACCACACAGCAAATAGGACAACCGACGACTGCCGCAATTCCTTCTCTTCAGAACCAAATTAAATCCGCAAATGACGCTTTTAATAATTATCTGAAATTTATTGGCGACAAAAAATTTAACGAAGCGGCACAAGAGCTTGAAAAACTTCAGCAGTCGCTTCAAGATCTTTCTAATAAGTCATCTAATAATGCTGAGATGAAAAAACAGTAAAGCGGAGTGATGGAGGAGTGGAATGTTGGAGGAGTGGAATGATGGAGGAGTGGAATGATGGAGGAGTGGAGTGATGGAGGAGTGGAATGATGGAGGAGTGGAGTCTTGGAAAATGGTTAATGGAAAGTTTATTCCGTGATAACAAAATATTATTTAATTTGGCAACAGAATTTTTGTTTTTTCCTTTAAAGATGAGAAAATAATGAATCAAAAAATAAATACCGCAATCATCGGTTTCGGAATGTCCGGGGAATATTTTCATGCCCCTTTTATTGATGCTAACCCAAACTTTAACCTGGTTAAAGTCGTTGAAAGAGTGACGGAAAAATCTAAGCGAATTTATCCATATGTACAAGTTGTAAAAGACTATGAAGATGTCCTTAACGATAAGGATATTGATTTGGTAATAATAACGACACCAAACTCTACGCATTACAAAATAGGAATGGAGGCTTTGCAAGCTGACAAGCATGTAATAATTGAAAAACCCTTTACCCGTACTTCCGCCGCGGCAAAAGAATTGATTGATCTTGCTGCAAGTAAAAACAAAATATTAAGCCCTTTTCAAAATAGAAGATGGGACGGCGATTTTTTAACCGTAAAGAAAATTATTAGTAGCAAACTACTCGGTGAGTTGATTGAATACCGTTCCCACTTTGACCGGTTCAGAAATGAAATTAAACCGGGTACCTGGAAGGAGGAAGATTTGTTAGATTCCGGTTTGCTTTATGATCTTGGTCCCCACTTAATTGACCAGGCGCTCGTATTATTTGAAAAGCCTTTGTCTGTATATGCCGATCTAAGGACACAGAGGGAGAGGAGCAAGATAATCGACAATTTCGAATTGGTAATAAACTACTCCAAGCTTAAAGTAATACTCAATAGCGGATTTTTATACAAGCAACCGCTTGTAAGATTTGCTTTGTTTGGTACAGAAGGATCGTTCATTAAAGACGGAATAGACCCCCAGGAAGCTACTCTTAAGAATTATAAATTTAGAAATAATCCTGATTGGGGAATTGAACCTGAGTGCGATTGGGGAAGTTATAATACTAAAATTAATGGTTTGGATATTAAAGGGAAGATTGAAACTGTCGCCGGATGTTACCAGAATTATTTTGAAAATATTTATGAAGCAATCGCCGATCAAAAGGAGTTGGCGGTCAAACCGGAAGAAGCTCTGCTAACAGCGCAAATAATTGAGCTTGCCATTGAAAGCAACAAACGAAGAAGTGTGGTTGATTTTTCACTTGCCTGATTTTATTAAAACGGAAAATCTCCTTTATAATTTACTTTTTCCTCTATCTTCTTTAGTTCCTTTTTCTTTGCCGTTAGATGTACCGGATTTCCATCAACATAAATTGACTTGAAAGGTTTTACCGGACAAGAAAATTCGCACGCACCACATCCGATGCAGTATTCGTCTGTCACTTGCGGAATAACTAAATTGTTTTTAAACGGAACCATGCTTACGGCCTTAGTCGGACAATGTTCAGAACAGGCGCCGCAATCTGTTCCTTCCGTATAAACGATACAATTTTCCTTAATGAATTTTGCTTTTCCTAATTGACTTAATTTTTTAGACTTTAATTCGACCGGTATAATTGCACCGCTTGGACAAACCTGGCTGCAAACAATACAATCATAATTACAAAAGCTAATTTCATAATCCATTCTCGGCTGAAGCATTCCAAAAAACCCATATTCAAGAAAAGAGGGCTGAAGAACTTGTGAAGGACAGGAGGATATGCATAAATGACAGGCAGTGCATTTGTCCTTAAAATGTTCTATGCTTAATGATCCGGGAGGCGATACGGGATATTTTTTATTTATTTTAATTTTACTAGGCAGCTTGCTGATAATTTTTTTTTGTGCGAAGGTAATTCCGCTAAAGGCGATTAAATAAGAAAATGTATTTACTATGAATTTTCTTTTACCGAAATCCGTTTCCGGTATCTCCTTTTTGTCTTTACCCGGAAACCGCAGTTTATATTTTATACCTTCCGACGGACATACTGTGAAACAGTTATAACAGCTTACACACCTTTCGAAATCGACTTCTTTATTTTCGCGGTCAATACATCCGGCTTTGCAGACACGCTCGCATAGTTTACAACCGATGCAGTTTTCTTTTTCAATATCAATTTTTAAGAATGAATACTTTGACAAAATACCGAGTAATGTTCCTACCGGGCAGACTGTGTTGCAGAAGAGTCTTCCTTTCTTTAATGACAGGTATGCTACAAAGGAAAAAAACGTTAACGGAAACAGAAGCAAATAAAATGTGGGATAAAATATTCCTACCGGGTTTATTAGAAATATTCTATTTTGAATTAATATAGAGGCAGCGAAATTATTAACAAAGATTACAGAAGGCTTGAAAAGCAAAGTTATTATTCTTCCGAAATTGCTGTAAGGATCAAGCAAGTTGATAAGAATCATACTTCCTAATATCAAAGATAAAATTGTCAACCCAAGAAATGAATAACGGAGAATTTTATAAGACTTCGTTTTGCTGAAATATTTTTTCTTCTTAATCTTTCCTGAAAGGAAGGAAAAGAAATCTTGCAGAGTGCCTAGGGGGCAGATTGTTGAACAATATACTCTACCTAAAAGAAGAGTAAGAGCAATGATTAGAATAAAACCAGCAGCGCTGAGACTGACAACTCCCGCAAACTTTATAGCCGAGGGAATGAATTGTAGAAACGTAAAATAATTTGTATAGCAGGGGGAGAGAATATTTCCGAAATCTAAAAATAAAAGTAACAAAGCAAGAAAAAAGGTAAGAGATATAATTACTCTTACCTTTTTTAGATACACAAGTTTCATTATTCTAAATTATTATTCTATTTATTTTTAATTTGCTGAGGTTCATCGTACCGATTTTCATTTCATCTGCTATTTTAATATATGGTATATCTGCCGGCTCAACTCCGAAAAGTTTAGCGGCTGCAGCATCGGCTGCAACAATATCAGTTGAAAGTATTTGAGACTTCATTAATACTAAGTCCTCTCTTGAAACGCCACGGGGTCCATTTCTTTTCATAACAAGATAGGCATCCACAACATTTAAATCGGGTTTTCGGTACAAAGAAAAGTCAGCTATACATTGATGAAGGTTGTTTTGATGCCAGTATCCGCGATCCCATACAATCCCCATTAAATTTTTCATTGAGGCTGTTAGTTTAGACGAGCTGTGATTTTTTAGTACAGGTACGTTTATAAATACATCTGCACTTAATATTAACTCGTGAACTTTTGCTTCACTCATTACTCTTCCGCCTTTAAATGTAACATCGTGGTAATAACTTTCGCTATCGGCAGAGACAATTTTCCCTCCTGTGCTTTTTACTACACGCTCTATTCCGCTGTCAGAATAGCATCTCGACCAGTTATCGCAGGTATGATCAAAAACAAAAATATTTTGGGCGCCGGCATTAAAGCAATGTTGAATGATTCTTTCCACAAGTTTTGGATTTGTATTCCCTGCTCTTTCCGGAGAAACATCCCATCCGATATTTGGTTTAACTACGACAGTCTGACCCTTCTTAACAAAATGTTGCATACCTCCGAGAGAGGAAATGGCTCTATCGAACATAACATCGGGTTCACCCCCTTTTACTGCAACAAGATCGTATGGAATTTTTTGTGAAATAAGATTATGTGCAAACAGATTGGAAAAATTTCCCAGGGCGCTTGATGCGCCGACTGCAAATGCAGCAGCCGCACTCTTTTTTAAGAATTCTCTTCGTTCCATTTTACCCTCTTAAATATCATCTAACTAATTAACTCATGTTACGCAGACAATTTCAAGTATAAAGGAAGTGAAGTGCAAAACCTCCGAGGTTTAGGAAAACCTCGGAGGTTTCTCTCTATGTAATAATAACCTTTTGCGTAAGGTAACTAATTAATTGATTTTATTGAGTCAATTAATATTTATGCAAATTTATATTTTCTTTTGAATTGTTTAAAGAGAAATTATTTCTGAACTAAAATAAATAATCTTTACGGGCATTACTGTTTTTCGAGATGAAATTTAGTACTATCCCTTCGCGCAATGCGTAATCGGAAACTACTAATTCATTTATCCTAAAAAGATCAAATATTTTTGAAAGAATAATTATTCCCGCCGGAATAATGTCTGCGCGTTTCTCCTCAATCCCTTTGATTAAAAGCCTTTCGGCTGTAGTTCTACTATTCAGAATTTCTTTGGCAACTATATGCAATTCTTTTTGTGTAAAAGAAAAACTGTTTAGCGACTTACCCCGACTCCCCTTCCCATTAAATTTTATCATACCGGCAATTGACTGAACAGTGCCTGATGATCCGGCGGCTATTTCAAATCTTCCGTCAGTAATGATTTTACTATTTGATAAGATTTGTCGTTCTACAAAAGCCGCACAATCGCCTACCGACTGATCTGTCAAAATGAAATCGTCAAAGAATTTTTTACTTAATCTAACCGCGCCTATCTTGACGCTTTCGGCAAATATTATTTTCTCTTTTTCAGCTAAAATGATCTCTGTGCTGCCTCCCCCTATATCTATACAAAGTGATCTCTTATTCTCAAGCGATAATGCTTTTGAAATACCAAGGTAAATTAATTTTGCTTCCTCGTTTCCTTCTATTACCTCGATGAAAATACCGGTATCATCAAAGATCCTTTTAATAAACTCACTTCTATTGTTTGCCTCTCTAACCGCGCTTGTCGCTATTGCTTTTATTTCTGCATTATAAAAATTTGCAATCTTCTTAAACCCCGATAGGATTTTTACCGCCCTGGAAATTTCTTCCTCCGATATTATGCTTAATGCCTTTCCGTTTAATGAACCAAGCCTAATTACCTCTTTCTCTTTATCTATAATCTTAAATGAACCGTTCTCTAATATTTTTACAATAATTATATGGAATGAATTAGTTCCTACATCGATAGCGGCAAAGTATTTATTTCGCATTCTGCGTACTCCTATCTTTTTGGGTTAGGAACGGTACACATAATTCATAAACTTCATCTATCGATATCTCATCAATTAATTCTGATTTTCTAATAAAAATCTTATTGCTCCCCGAAGGCGCCCAGTTGTATGGATTAGTTGGACCGAAGATTGATATTTGCGAAGTTCTGGTGGCGCCGGCAACGTGCATAATTCCCGTATCGTTTGTGATAAATAAATCCGAAATCGAAATTAGAGCTGCAACTTCCGGAATTTTTTTATTTAGATACAGACCAATTTTACAAGGAATGTTTTGTGTTATATAATTAATTTCTTCATTATCGGCATTGCTCCCGGTAAGATAGAATTTGATATCAAAATTTTCATCCAACTTTTTAATAAGATCGACAAATTTAAGTAACGACCAC
>JAJYSI010000138.1 GCA_021793635.1 Bacteroidota bacterium | reverse complement strand
CCTGTTTATTAAACCTATTGTGGCAATGGTGCCAGTTTATATTTCTCTTAAACATTAGGTAAATTCCAAAGGCAATTATCAAGACAGGGAAAAATATGTCGCTATTATAATAGACGTTAGGAAAAATTCTTGGAATTAGAAATAAAGCTCCAAGAAAAACCAGGAGAATACCAAAGGCTTTGTTGCGGGAATTTTTAATAATAACTAGTCCCCATATGATTGCCCAAAAAGGAAGTGAGAAAATAATATGATGCACATTGAAGTTTATTAGATCAAGAGTACTAAGCAAGTACAATCCACCTACAAAAATTAAAATTAAACCAAGAATTATTCTATTACTAAATGAATTTCCGTTATTATTCATTTTATTGCCTCTAATTTGTATTAAAAATTTAATTATTTAACAAAACATTGTTATTCTAAACCTAGGACATTTGTCCGAATCTTCAAGATCAAAACTCCAATCACCTTTTTTAACAATATTATCGATATATGGTTTCAGACTAATTGCATCAGCCTTTGTTTTTACTGATGTCTTAAATACAAGTAGCATTTCAGTTTACTTTATTGCTATTAATTTCTTATCTGAAATTTATAAGATATGATCATAAACAGGAACAGGAAATCGGTGAATTATAGAAAATTACCGGTCAATTCTGAATGGTGGGCTTTATCTTAGAATTTATCTCATATAGTGGATACTTAAAAAATACGTATATTTAGAAGGTAAAATTTCAAAATTATTGAGTACAATTTGGTCAAAGAGAAAATTCTTGTAACTGCAGCGCTTCCGTATGCTAATGGACCTATTCATCTTGGTCATTTAAGCGGAGCTTATTTACCCGCTGACATTTACGTTCGTTATCAACGATTAAAAGGAAGCAATATAATTTTTATCTGCGGCTCAGATGAGCATGGAGTCCCGATAACAATCACGGCTGATAAAGAAGGCGTCAAACCTCAGGAAATAATTAATCGATATCATAATCAAAACAAAGAAGCTTTTGAAAAATTCGGCATAAGCTTCGATAATTATTCCCGCACAAGTCTGCCGATACATCATGAAACCGGAAAGGAATTTTTCCTTCAATATTATAATATGGGAATATTGAAAGAAAAAAAATCAATGCAGTTTTATGATAATAAAGCAAAAATGTTTTTACCGGACAGGTATGTCGAAGGAACATGCCCTAATTGCGGTTTTGAAGAAGCAAGAAGCGATGAGTGTGAGAACTGCGGAGCATTATATCAACCTCATGAACTTAAAAATCCTAAAAGCAAAATTACGGGGGAAACACCTGTAATTAAAGAAACATCCCATTGGTATTTCCCGCTTGGGAATTATCAAAAGCGGCTTGAAGATTATGTAAAAGAAATGGATGAAAAATTCGGGTGGAAAGAAAATGTGCTGCAATATTGTAGAAGCTGGTTTAAGGATGGCTTGGAAGATAGGGCGGTAACAAGAGACCTTGATTGGGGAATAAAAGTTCCAATTGATTCTGCAGACGGAAAAGTGCTTTATGTATGGTTTGAAGCAGTTCTGGGATATATTTCATCGACCAAGGAACTCTCGGAGAAATTGGGTAACATGAGCTTATGGAAAGATTATTGGTTAGACGAAAAAACAAAATATGTAGCTTTTATTGGAAAAGATAATGTCGTATTTCATTGCATTATTTTTCCGTCAATGCTTATGGCTTGGAATGACGGCAGCAAAGATAAATATGTTTTGCCACAAAATGTCCCCGCAAACGAGTTTCTAAACTTTGAAGGTAAGAAATTTTCTAAAAGCAGAAACTGGGGAATTAGCGTTGCCGATTTCTTAAAAATCTTTCCTGCTGATCCGTTGAGATATACACTTGCAGCCAACCTTCCCGAAACACGAGACACAGATTTTTACTGGAAGGAATTTCAACTAAGGAACAACAGCGAGCTGGCAGATATTCTGGGTAATTTTATTAACCGCTCTTTAACTTTTGTTCATAAACATTTTGAAGGTAAAGTCCCTGCAAAAGGGAAATTGGGAAATATAGATACTGAAATGCTGAACCTTATTTCCGAATATCCATCAAAGATATCAACTCTTTTTGAAGGATATAAAATACGCGACGGCGTTTTAGAGATCATGAATCTTGCAAGAGCCGGCAATAAATATTTTAACGACTCTGAACCCTGGAAAACGATCAAATCAGATAAAGATAAATGCAGCGCTACTCTATATGTTTGTCTGCAGGCTATTTATACTTTAGCTGAGTTAATGTCGCCTGTTGTTCCCTTTTCTTCTGAAAAGGTGTTTAGCATTTTGAATTCAAAAAAAACGGAGTGGGGGCGCTGCGGTAACGAAAATTTGAAACCTGGTCATAATCTAAATCAACCGGAAATTATTTTCCCCAAAATCGAAGATGAAGTTATTGAAAAGCAAATGGAAAAATTAAATAAGACTGAGAACAAAACTGAAAATGTACCCGATGAAATTGTAACTATTGACGATTTCATGAGAATAAAATTAAAGGTAGCCGAAGTAATCAGCGCCGAAAAGTTAGAAAAGAGTGAAAAACTTTTGAAACTTTTAGTAAAACTTGAAAATGAAGAACGGCAGGTTATTGCCGGAATTGCTAAGAGCTACAAACCGGAAGAAATCATTGGTAAGAAAGTAATTATTGTTGCTAATTTAAAACCGGCAAAGTTAATGGGATTCGAATCTAAGGGTATGGTTTTAGCAGTCGAGGATGAAAATGGAAACCTAAATGTACTTTCAACTAATAGCAGTGTAAAAAACGGAACGAGGGTAAAGTAAACGCCCGGAATGAAATCTAAATTGAATTCAATTACCTTGATTTTCAAAGACTCAATAACTAAAATTGTCAGTTAAATTTTGCACAAACTTAATTTATAGGAGATACTTTAAATGCTTTTACGGATTACAGCTTTTCTTTCGCTTGCTTTAATGCTTTTATTCGTTTCCTGCGCGCCTGAACATTCGCAAATTGTTTTGGCTAAATTCGGGGATCAAAAAGTTACAATGAAAGATTTCGAAGATGCCTATGCTAATAACGTTGGCGGATATGACATTGCAAAAAAAGACAGCCTATCTAAATTAGAAAACTTTCTTAACCTTTATGTTGATTTTAGAATGAAATTGAGAGATGCATATATAAGAGGTTTTCAACACGACTCTACTACAAATGCTGAGTTGGCAGATTATAAAATAAAAGTAGGTGTCAGCTATATTTTAGAAAAGCAAATAGTTGATCCTGGAATAAAAGAATTATATAATAGAAGGAAATATGAGTATCGTGTTAGCCACATAATGTTTCGACCTGACTCATCCGGTTGGGGTCATGCTCGTATTTTGGCAAATGAAGTTTTAGACAGCATAAAAAACGGTGCAAACTTTGAGGAAATGGCAAAGAAATATTCTCAGGATATGTACTCCCGCAACGATGGCGGAGATATTTATTATGTTACTGCCGGCGAGCTCCCATATCAGTTTGAAGATGCAGTTTATGCTACAGAGCCGGGACAGGTTTATCCTCAAGTGGTAAAATCGCCTTATGGGTATCATATTATAAAAGTTACAAACAAAAGGATAAGAATTCCTGAAATTCGTGCAAGCCACATTCTTGCAAGCTTTGCAGACTCTACCGGGAAAATTGATTCGGCGCGGGCGTTAGCAAAAATTGATACTGTTATGTATCAATTGAACCACGGCGGAAATTTTGAAGAACTTGCTAAAAAATATTCGGACGATCCCGGATCCAGAACTCGAGGTGGTGATCTGGGTTATTTCGGTATGAGGATGATGATTAAGCCATTCGCAGAAGCAGCTTTTAATCTAAAAAAAATAGGAGATATATCCGGGATAGTTAAAACCCAATATGGTTACCATATTATAAAATTGACCGGTATAAAACCATCTCCAACGTTTGAAGAAGATAAAGAAAATCTAAAAAAGATTTTTCAGAAAACCCGGTACCAGGATGAATATGACAGTCTTGTCGCAAAACTGAAAAGAGAATATAATTTTGTTGTAAATCAAAGTAATTTTGAATATTTAGTAAAGCACGCGGATACTTCTAAGGTTGGTCAACCAATGCCTGCAATGGATGATACATTAACTCTTTTTACATACGCAGGAAAATACGAAAACATAGGAGATTTCTGGAAAAGGATGAATTCAAAACAGGGTTTATTAAACAGACCTGTTAACCCCGGTTTATTATCTGAAGCTCTTGAAAAAATAAGCGGCGATATTGTACTTGAAGAAGATGCTATGAATCTTGATAAAACCGATAAAAATTTCTCTGCGTTAATGAAGAATTACCGTGACGGTATCTATATTTTTAGGCTGCAGCAGGATGAAGTTTGGAATAAAGTAAAAGTTGATTCTACAGACCTCTACAAATTTTATCTCGCGACTAAAGATAATTACCGCACAGTAGACAAAGTTAATTTTGCGGAACTATTTTCTACATCGGATTCTCTTATTCATCATTATTATGATCTCCTAAAACAGGGCGCAAACTTCGATTCGCTTGCAGGCATGTACACCGAACAACCCGAATATAAAAAATTAAAAGGTGTTATGGGATACCAGGATATAAATTCATCCCAGCTTGCTTCAGTAGCTAATTCATTAAAGAAGCCCGGCGACTATTCAAATGTCTTTGAATCAAATGGCGGTTATTCAATTGTTTCCTTAATAGGAAAAGAGCCATCGCACATTAAAACTTTTGATGAAGCCAAAGCTGAAGCTGCGGGCGCATACCAGGATGCGGAAAGCAAAAAATTGGAAGATAATTATATTAATAGTTTAAGAGAATTGTATAAACCAAAAATTTTCTATAACGAACTTGATAAAGCATTTAAACAAAATTAAAATAACTGCCCTATTTCTTTTTGCATCTATTATTTTATTCGGCTGCGGGAAAGAAAAAGTTAAAAAAGATTTTGTTGCACGAGTAAACAATTCTTATTTAACTAAGGAGCAACTTTCTTCATTGATGGGTAGTTATGGTGCTAAAAATTTCTATAGGGAAGAAATTATCAGAAACTGGATCAACAGAGAAGTATTATACCAGGAAGCCGTTAAGAGCGGTATCCTAAAAGAAAGCATGTTCGACAGTCTACTGGAAAATTCAAAAAAAGAATTGGCAATTTCTTTATTTCTTGAAAAATACTACAATGAAGAAAAGCCAACTTACGATCCTAAAGAAGTTGAAAATTATTATTCAAAGCATCAAAATGAATTTGCTTTTTTTTATAGTACCTATTACTTAAACTTCGCTGACTTTAACAATGAAGACAAAGCCATTAAGTTTCGTTCTTTACTTTTTGACAGTGATTGGGAAAAGGCTTTAAATATATTCAAGACCGATTCTTCAATCATTAAAGTTCAAAATGAAGTATTATTGAACGATTATCAAATTCAACCCGTATCGCTTCAAAGAATTGTCTCACAATTGAATCCGCAGGAGGTTAGTATAGTATTAAACTATCAATCGGGACACTATATGGTAATTCAGGAGTTGCAAAAATTTGACAAAGGTGCAGTGCCTCCTTATGAAGTAATAAAACCCGAAGTAGAAAAACGATTCGTGGCTGAAATGAAAAATAATTTTTTACAAAGCTACGTAAAAGATATTTATTCAAATAACGATATAGAAGTTAAAAATTAGGAGTCAGATGAAATTTAAGATCATTTTAATTTTGTTCATTGCAGCAATAAATATTTATTCGCAGGAAGTAGTTGATAAAATTGCCGCTATTGTAGATAACGAAATAATTCTAAAAAGCGAAGTTGATTACCAGGTAAAGGTACTTGCTGCTCAAAAGAAAATCGATCCTTCAACACCCGGCTTAGAAAAACAGGTTTTGAATACTATGATTGACGATAAGCTTGCTTATGCGCAAACCCTGCTTGATTCAATTACTGTCACGGATGACGAGGTAAATGCACGCGTAAATTACCAGTTACAATATTTTGAACAGCAATACGGTTCAAAAGAAAAAGTTGAGCAAATATATGGCATGAGTGAAGAGAAAATTAAGAGAGAACTCGAAGGTCCTGTCAGGAAACAATTGATGGTGCAGAAATTAGAGGAAAAGAAATTCGGGAACGTTGAGGCAACCTCACTTGAAGTCCAAAAGTTCTTCAACACATATAAAGACAGTATAGGAATTATTCCTGAAAAAGTTAAGATTGCGCATATATTCAAAATTCCAATTGCAACGGAACAAATGAAAGAAGTTTACAGAAAGAAAGCCGAAGCAATTTTAGATTCGATAAAGCACGGGGCTGACTTTGCCGAAATGGCTAAAAAATATTCCGAAGACCCTGGAAGCGCTTCTGATGGTGGAGACCTCGGTTGGGTAGGTAAAGGAGTCTTCTATCCTCAATTTGAAGCTGCAGCTTTTGAATTAAAACCAGGACAAATTTCAGATGTTGTTGAGTCACCTGTTGGATTTCATATCATACAAATGATCGCCAAACGCGGAGACAAAATTCACGTACGACATATTTTAATAAAAATTAAAAAAGGCGATCAGGCAGATTTAAGCGCTATAGAATTTCTAAGTAGTATTCGAGACAGCATTGTTAAAGGTGACAGCACTTTCAGCTATTATGCTAAAAAATACAGCGATGATAAGGAATCAGCTCCGTTTGGTGGCGATCTTGGTACTTTCTATTTGAATCAACTAGACCCTTCAATGCTTGATATAGTATCGAAGCTTAAATCGGGAGAAATCAGCTTTCCGAAGCGTGTAGATTACGGTAAAGGAAATTATGGTTACCATATTGTACTTCTTGAGAAAAAAATTCCGCAGCACGTAGCAAGTCTTGCTACCGACTATAACGATATTCAAAAGCTTGCAGATCAAGAGAAGAAGCAGAAAGAATATGATAAATGGGTAAATGAGTTGAAAGATAAAATTTATTGGAAAATATTGTTATAATTTTTTGGATAAGTGGATCAAAAATTAAAAGGAAATTCAATTGAAACTTAGCGAAGTTCCGGCAAATGATGTTCAGTTAGTAGAAAAACTTAGTGATACAGTAATAAATATTAAAAAGGAAATTGGAAAAGTAATTATTGGTCAAGATAAAATAATAGACCAACTTCTAATTTCACTTCTTTCCCGAGGTCATTGTTTGCTCGTTGGTGTACCGGGGCTTGCAAAAACTTTGCTTATAAAAACTCTTGCCGAAGTGATGCATTTAAGTTTTAGCAGAATTCAGTTTACACCCGATTTAATGCCGAGTGATATAACCGGAACGGAGCTGGTCGAAGAAGACCCACTCTCTAAAAAAAGAAATTTTAGATTTATACCTGGGCCCATTTTTGCTAACGTCGTTTTAGCCGATGAGATAAATAGAACCCCCCCTAAAACTCAATCTGCTCTTCTTGAAGCAATGCAGGAGCATAAAGTTACAACTGCTGGAACAACATATACACTTGAAGAACCTTTTTTTGTGCTTGCAACACAAAATCCAATCGAGCAGGAAGGAACTTACCCTTTACCTGAAGCTCAGCTTGATCGTTTTATGTTTAATCTCTGGCTTGATTATCCTTCTTTTAACGAAGAAGTAAAAATTGTTCAATCAACCACTAGCGAATATTTGCCGGAGCTTTCCAAAGTAATTAACGCCGGAGAATTAATCGGATTTCAAAACCTTGTAAGAAAGGTACCCGTTGCAGAAAATGTAATTGAGTATGCCGTAACAATAGTAAATAAGACCAGACCGAACGGAACAACTGCACCACAGTATGTGAAAAATTGGATTAATTGGGGAGCCGGACCCCGCGCTTCTCAGTATCTAATTATGGCAGCTAAAACCAAGGCTGTAATTGAAGGAAGATTTACACCGAATATTGACGATGTTAAATTTGCAATGATACCGACTCTTCGACACAGAATAATTACCAACTTTAGTGCCGAGGCGGACGGTATAAATTCTG
>JAJYSI010000137.1 GCA_021793635.1 Bacteroidota bacterium | reverse complement strand
TAATTACCGGAGCTCTAAAAGTAAAATTGCCTCAATCTTCTGCCTCGCAAACAACGGTTAGTAATAATATTGAAGTTTATTTGAACGATCAGAACCAAATATTCCTAAACAATAAACAAGTTGATATAAGCCAGTTACCTGTAGAACTTCAGACTGAGTTTATTCAAAAAAATAACCACGATGTTATAGTAAAGGCGGATAAAAATGCGATATACGGAAGCGTGGTGCAACTTCTTGATGCCCTTAAAAATGCGGGAGCTACTAAGCTTCTAATGGCTACTATGAAAAAATAATTCAATATTAGTGAATTGTTTTCAGCTAATCATTTTTGCCGCTAATGATAAAATGTTCATCAATCGAATTTTTTCCCTTATAATTAGGTATGAGATAAGAAAGTCTATTTCATGCAAGGTTTAAAGATGCCCTCGAGGATTGTATGGGGAAATATTTACTTTTCAAACGCTAGATAGTTAAATTCATGAATAAATTGAATAACACAAAATTCTCACTTATAGTTTCAATTATATTCCATGTAATAATAATATTACTCATTTCATTATCATTTAATCCATCACAGAAGATAGAAAAAGACAAGTATGTTGAGATTGGATTTGGCGGAACAACTGAGTCAAATTCACCAGGCTCTCCAGGGGGAGGTATTGCTGAAGTAAGAAAAATTATTGAGAAAAAGATTAAGGTGAAGAAAGAAAAAAGCATAAAAAAGAAAAAGGAAATAGTTAGAGAATCAAAAAGCAGCTTAAGTCCTATAGCAGTTGACACGGGGAAAGTATTGGCAAAGTCCGGAGATTATGCGGGTGGAGGAAGTTCAAATGGAAAACCAGGGAACGGAGGTTCGGGGAATGGTGCAAATGGAAGCGGACCCCCTAAAGCGGGAAAAATTGTAAGCCAGGATATTTATTATGTCGCGGTTGATCAGATGCCAGTGCCGGTAGGCGGAATGTCAAATATAAATGCGCGCGTAGTTTACCCGCCTGCTGCCGCTGCAAATAATATTCATGGAACTGTCTACGTGGAAGCATTTATTGATGAATTAGGAAAGGTAAGGAAAATTTCACTTCTAAAAGGCTTGGGTTATGGATGCGACCAAGCAGCCATAAACGCTGTGAAGTGGACAAAGTTTGAGGCAGGACAAAAGCATGGGGTGCCGGTAAAAGTAAGAATGACAATCCCTATCCATTTTTAGATAACCAATAAATCTTTAAGCTCACAATAAAATTAGAGAGTAATCTATAGGATAATTTGATTACTCTCTTAAAATTTTAGTTATTAACTATCTCCGGAGAAATTACTTCTTCTTTTTGCTTTCTTCGTAAAAAAGCTTTTAGCTTTACCTGCCAGGTTTCAACTTTAACATACATAACAGGTACAAGAATCAGGGTTAAAAACATTGAGCTTAAAAGTCCACCAATTATAGACCAAGCAAGTCCCGACTTCCATTCCGAACCGGCATCGGTAGCGAGTGCAAGCGGAAGCATTCCAATTACCATTGCAGTTGTGGTCATTAGAATTGGTCTTATTCTGCTTTCTCCGGCTTCAATTAAGGCATCATAAGTCGATTTTCCTTCTTCCTGGTTGTGTTTTGTACGGTCAACAAGAAGGATTGCATTCTTACCGACTAACCCGACAAGCATTATTATTCCTAAAATTGAAAATATACTAAGAGATTTCATTGTGAGCGCAAGAGCAAGGAATGCTCCTACCATTGCAACAGGGATTGAGAAAAAGATAACGAACGGATCCACGTAAGAATCATATAGGGCAACCATAATCATATAAACAAAAATTAGTGCAGCAATTAATGCAAGTCCCAAGCTTCCAAATGAGTCGGATTGATTTTTCAGATCTCCCCAATAAGCGATATCGACACCAGCAGGAAGTTTTTCTTTTGCCATCGCTTTTTTAATATCATCTCCAACGCTTCCGCTCGGTCTCCCGATGACTTGAGAATATACAGTAACTGCACTGATACGGTTCATTCTTTGCAAGTTAGTTGGACCAGTGGTTTGATAAATATTTGCAAATTGCTGGAGTTCTATTGTTTGTCCTTGGTTATTTACAAAAGTCATCTGTTTTAGATCCGAGATTTTTGATCTATCAAATTTATCAAGAGACACAAGAATATTATAATCGTCATTTCCGTCTCTATATTTTGCACCATCAGTTCCTTGCATAGCTACTTGAAGTGTTGCTCCTACATCAGCAATTGACAAGCCAAAATCAGCGAGCTTTTGTCGGTTGATATCAACACGCGTTTCCGGATTTCCGACCTCAGTAGACAATCGAACATCTGCAGTACCGGGTACCTTTTTTACAACGCTTTCAAGAAGCAAAGCAGATTTCATAACATCATCCCGGTTAGGGCCATTAACAATTAATTGAATCGGTGTTTGGTTAGCTGTTCCAAAGATACCGATTGGATTAACCCGGACTTTTAATCCAGGAATTTTTTGAGCAAATTGTTTTATCTGCTCACCAATTTGATCGCTCGAAAGCTTCCTTTTATCTTTTTGATTAAGCTCAACATCTAATTCCGAAGTATTACTTGAAGACTGTCCAATTAAGCCTTCATTAGATGCACCCACCTCAACGAAAACCTTTTTTACATCAGGCAGGTTATTAATATACCGTTCAATTTTTTGCGTAACAAAATTGGTATTATCGAGCGTATAATCCGGCGGCAGCTCAAGGATAACTGCAAATTCACCTCTGTCAGATTGAGTTATAAATTCAGCACCGATAAAACCTAGCGGGACTAATGATAGAGCGGCAATAAATAAGACAAAGGAGATGGTGATTACTTTCCACTTATTTTTAAGACTCCACTTTAAGATATTTATATACTGTTCTACCACCTTATGGAAATATTTTTCAAAGAGCAAAGCAAATTTGCCAATTACTGTTTTACCGGAAAGCCTTTCAAGCTTGCTAATTCTTGAAGCAAGAAGCGGAGTCACGGTAAAAGAGACAAATAAACTAAGTAAAGTTGAGATAACGACTACAACGGCAAACTCTCTAATAATATTTCCTATCAATCCTCCGGTTAAAGCAAGTGGGACATATATTACTATATCAACCATTGTAATAGAAAGTGCAGCAAAACCAATTTCATTTCGACCCTTTATTGCCGCTGTTTTCGGTTCTTCACCCTTTTCGAGATGATGGTAAATATTTTCAATAACTACGATAGAGTCATCAACTAATATTCCAACCACGAGAGACAGTCCTAATAATGTCATTAAGTTAAGAGCAAAACCTGCGAGATACATTACAATAAATGTAGATAATATTGATGCGGGAATTGCAAGCATAACAATAAAAGAATTTCTTAAACTGTGAAGGAACAAAAGCATAACAATTGCAACTAAGATTACTGCAAGAAGTAAATCGAACTTTACTCCGTTTGCAGCATCAATTGTAAATAGCGACGCATCTTGAGCAATATTAAACTTAATATTTTCGGTATGATAATCCTTTTCAATTTTATTCAGCTCAGCTCGAACTAATCTGCTAACATCTACCGCATTTGCGTCTGTTTGTTTCTGAACAAGGATACCAACAGAAGTAATTCCGTTGATTCTATTAATTGTTGAATATTCTTTGTGCCCATCTTCGACTTCAGCAATATCCGAAAGCTTAATATTACCGCCGTCTTTAGATTTGGATATAATAAGATTTCTAATTGCATTGACTGATTTGAATTTTCCCGCAAGCCTGACAATTAATTGAGATTGGTCGTTTTGAAGTTTACCGGTAGGAAAATCCAAATTTGAATTTTTTATAGCGCTAAGCACCTGAAGCACAGATAATCGATAATTCTGAAGTTTACCTGCATTTAGGTTTACTCTAATTTCTCTTTGGTCACCGCCGATTAATGTAACCTGCCCTACACCGGCGACTTTAGAAATTCTTGGCTGAATTCTGTCAACAATAAATTGATAAAATTTAGTTGAGGGCATATTGCTTGTAACGCCCATTCTTAAAATCGGAACTTCATCTAGAGCGAACTTCGAAATTGAAGGAGTCTTTACATCAACCGGGAAAGTGTTTAATATTTCATTTACTTTTCTTTGAGCTGTTTGTAACTCAAGGTCAACATCAGCGGCTTGATTAAATTGTATAGTAACGAAAGAAACTCCTTCTTGCGAAGTTGAATTTATATTATCAATTTGATCGAGAGTTGATACAGCATCCTCTATAGGTTTTGTAACTGAATTCTCAACTTCATTAGGAGATGCTCCCGGATAAATTGTTTGGATTGTAATTATCGGAGGTGATATTTTGGGAAGTAATTCATAGTTTAACTGCGTGTAGCTATATATTCCAAGTAAAGCCAATGCAGCAAAAACTACAACCACAAGAGATGGTCTTTTTATTGATAATTCTGTAATGGTCATGTTCAAAACTCCTTGTTAACTTTATATCATCAGTGTATGAAAGAAGACAATAATTAATTTACAATATTCACTTTGCTGCTGTCTTGTAAATTATTTTGTCCGTTGACAACTATTGTATCGCCTTCATTCAATCCGCTAAGAACTTCGAGATAATTATTATATGTGTTACCAATTATTATATTTCTTAACCTAGCAACGCCGTCATTCACTACAAAAACTTGTGCCTGTTGCACGCTTCCTATTAATGATAAACGCGGTATTACAAGCTTATTACCGTTTGTTTCGGAATGGAAAACAACGCGGGCAAACATTCCAGCCTTTAACGGATGTTCTTTACTGTTTGATAAGTCAACTTCAACAGGATATGTATGGGCAGCATCGCCTTTATCGCTAATTGTTTTTATGACGCCCGGGAAAATTACACCGGGATAAATGTCCGTGGTTACCTCAACTTTGTCTCCAACTTTAAGGTTAAAGACATCATGTTCATCAACATTAAGATTAATTTTTAATTTTGAAATATCTACCACATCGGCTACAACAGTTTTACTGAAAACATAATCGCCAAAGTCGGCTGTTCGTGATGTCACTATGCCGGAAATCGGAGTTGAAACTTTTGTATCGTTATATTGTTTTTGAGCAATAACAAATTGATCGTTGGCTGTTTGATATGCAAGTTTAGCGCCTTCAAGCTGAGAATCGGTTACAGATTTTTCATTGTATAATTCTTGAAATCTCTCATAATCTTTTTTTGATTTATCTAGATTTACTTTGGCAGCTTTTAATGCGGCGCTAGTAAGTTCGTCATCAATCTGAATTATCGTTGATCCTGCTGGTATATAATCCCCAACATTTGCCAAAACTTTTGTTACTTTGCCTTGGGCTTCCGATACAATTGCAACATCATTATATGCGGCTATATTCCCTACAAGATCGATACTATTTGTAATAGTCTTCTTAGAGACTATTGTAATATTTACCGGAAATGAATTTAAAGTTTGATTTTTGGTTTCAGCCTTTATTTTTGCCCGGTTATGAAATAATATTGCGATTATTACAATTAAAATTATTGTAGCTGCTGAATAAATTTTAAGTCTTTTCATTTTTTCCTCTTAATAAATTTCTATTTTGTACCTATTGATCTTTGAATTCTTGCAACTGCAAGTTCATAATCTGCCAAAGATTGAATTTGATTTGTTTTAGCCTGAAGTAAAGCAGTTTCGGCATCAAGAAGCTCAGAATTTAATGCTAAACCTTGCTTAAACTTATCGTCGGTAACGCGATAATTTTCTTCCGCCTGTGAAACCGTTTGTTCTGCTACCAAAATCTTTTCTTTTGCTTTAATCATATTGTAATAATCTTGTGTTACTTCAAGAGTAATCGCATCCTGCATAGATTTAAGACCGTCGTTCGACTGTTCATACTGAGCTTCTGCTTGGGTTGTTTGATCTTTAGTTGCTCCCCAATTCCAGATATTAAAAGATAGTCCTATTCCGACATCCCATGTTGCATCAAACTGGTTACGGCTTGGTAATATTCTTTGATTCGGTTTAGAGTAATAATAATTTCCAGTCAAATAAATTTGTGGATACCAGTTTGATTGCGCTAAGGCGATGCCTGTTTTACTTGCTTCCACTTGGTATTCCATTGCTTTTAGATCAGGACGATTTCGGATAGCTTCTTTTATTAATTGGGTTAGATCATATTCGATATTATTACTCACACTTACGTTTTGAGGAATCTGTAAATCTGATGATAATGGAAGTCCGATAACATTATCAAGATTTACTATCGCTATTTTTACTGAATTCTTGGCATCAATTTGTTGAAGCTCAATTTCAGAGAGTTGCACTTCAACTTTAAGAACATCATTCTTTGTTGAAAGTCCCTGTTTAAAGAAATTTTGGATATCCGTAAGATGTGCTTTAACTTGTAGAAAATTATCGTCTACTGCTTTCTTTAGTTTTTCAGCGCTGAATAAACCCCAGTATGCGTTTTTAATATTCAGAATTAAATTCTGCTCATCTTGCGTGTATTGTTGTTTTGCTGCAAGAGAGTTATCCCCGGCTATTTTAGAACTGCTTGATAATTTAAAGCCCGTAAACAGAGGCTGTTGAAGTGATAATTTAAGATTATAATTATCTAAGATCGAAGGTGAAATAGTAAAAACACCAAAAGGCGTTGCAACTGCAAATGGATTAACCGGGCTAAGATGTGTATAAGAAGCATTTAAGGAAAGCGAAGGGAGTTGCAAAGTATTTATTGCGCTTAAATTTGCTTCGGCAGAAAGTACTTTCATTTTTGAGGAATGAAGCGTCTTACTATTCTGCAAACCAATTTGAATTCCTTCTTCCAGTGTTATTTCCTTTTGCTGTGCAAATGCAGAAGAAGACACTAGAATTCCTGTAAATAATACAAGTATTAATTTTTTGATTTTTTGCTTCATTAATATTCTACTCCTTAATTTCGTTATCATCATTTTTGTAAGAAATATATTTAGCTCTTCCTTCTTCGGTAAAAATTCCTTCAAAAAGGACTTTAAAAATGGCTTCAAAGGCTTGATTTGAAGAATAAGGGAGTTGCGACAATGTATCAGGGTTTATAATTCCTTGCACTGAATTCATGAACATAAGAATAATTATATCTTTGACTATATCATTTCTAAAAACGCCATTTGCAACACCTATTTCGAAAAGATCCCTGGCTTTTTGCAAGCCCCTCATTCTATTATAGTCGTGAATTTCATTCCATAAATCGGGCATATTCTTATGAAGGTCATCAGACAATGGTCCTTTAACATTAAAAGATTCTTTCCCAAAAAGATCTAACATCTTCTTTAATTTGCCCACAAAGTCCAAATCTTTTTCAGCCCAAATCTGATCAATTTGTTCCTCGTCATGACAAATTCTATTGTTTGTTAATTCCCTTATAATATTTTCTTTACCCGGGAAAAACTTATACAATGTTTTCTTACTAATCCCTAAGCCTGAAGCAATTTCCTCCATGGTAACTTTGGCATAGCCAAATTGGAGAAACATTTGTTCGGCTTTATCAAAGATTCTTTCTTTGATTTCCTTGTCGTCTAGCATTTTCTATTCCTTTCAAAAGAAACGTTTCTCGTTTATCCGGTTTCCATAGATTGAAAAAAAATGCAGTCTTGAGCTGCTTTTTAATATAAAAACCACAATGGAAACGTATTGTGTTTTTTTGGTTTCCAAATAAAGAGAAATTTTACCAATTTGTCAACACGGTAGGATTGATTTGAGATGAAAGGTGTATTTATGTGATAAATGTCAAAAGTCTAAATATGAACAACTTTCTTATTCGGATTGTAAATTCTCTTCGTACATTGCCCGGAATTTTTTAATTGCATCAAAAATCCCTTCGGCAATATTTGTTTGACCGGTATTACTGTTAAGATAGTGCGCATCTTTTGGATTAGATAAAAATCCTGTCTCAATTAGCACACTGGGCATAGAAGCGCCGACAAGGACGTAGAATCCTGCTTGTTTAACGCCTCGCGGTTCCTCCGATACTTTTTTAGCCATTTCTTTATCGACGAAAGAG
>JAJYSI010000136.1 GCA_021793635.1 Bacteroidota bacterium | reverse complement strand
CGTAATTCCGTTTCTAATTATCCTGGTCATTCCACTCCTGTTTAACCTAAAATATATATTCCCGTGGACATATAAAAGCATAGTGGATAGTTCCGTAATGTTGAGAGGAAAAACTCCTTATCTCAATGTCCCTTTCTTTATTATAAGATCTATCGGAATCTTTTTAATCTGGTGGGTTTTCTATTACTTCATAATCAGAAATTCAAGAAAACAAGACACTACTAAAGATCAGTATCTGACAAAGAAGAATATAAATATATCTTCTGGCTTCATCCCGGTGTTTGGGATTTCAATAACCGCGATTGCCTTTGATTGGATGATGAGTTTGGAACCGAATTGGTTTTCAACAATTTTTGGAGTTTACTATTTCTCCGGTACAGTTTGGTGTGCATTAGCTGCTCTAACGCTAATCGTTATTTTGCTAAATGAGCACGGATATCTTCATTCAAAAATTAAATCCGAACATTACTACACGCTGGGACTTCTGATGTTTGCCTTCACGGTTTTCTGGGCCTACATTGCTTTCTCACAATATCTTTTAATCTGGTATGCCGATCTTCCGGATGAAACAATCTGGTTTATGCATAGGTGGGTTGGCGGTTGGAAGGTCGTTTCGTTGGCAATTGTGTTTACGCATTTTATTTTTCCTTTCTTCTACCTTTTATCTTACAATGTCAAAATGCAAGCAAAAAAATTAAAGTTTATAGCAATCTGGATTTTATGTGCACACTTTCTTGATCTTTACTGGTTGGTGATGCCTGGAATGTCCACTAACGGCTATCAATATTCCTTTAGCTGGATGGATTTAGTTTTCCCGGTAGCTGCGGTCGGTTTAATAATTTTAATCTTCAAATCTTTAAGCCATAAGTATAATCTTCTGCCAATTGGAGATCCTAAACTTCAGAGAGGTTTAGATTTTCATTTATAGGATGAAAAGATCAAAAGGAAATTTATGAATAACATCGAAAAAATAATCCAAACAATAAAAGCAGATATTAAAAAAAATCCATCAAAATTATTTGGATTACTTTACCCTTATATTCTGCTAGTCGGATTAGGAGTCGGGATATTTTATCTTTATAATATTAATAAAGTTGAAGAATCTACAATTCCTCCTGCTATACCCGTTTCAACTCAAGCAGAAGATTTACCTCTCATAATGCCGAGTGAATCTGTAAGTAGTGATATAAGCTCATTGACCACTCCCACAGATGACTTAATTAATAAAGGGAAAACTATTTTCACTGCATCATGTGTGGCTTGCCATGGAGCTGACGGCAAAGGTGATGGCGTTGCGGCGGTTGCTTTAACCCCTAAGCCAAGAAATTTTACAAGTAAAGATGGGTGGATAAACAGTCCAAAGCTCTCAGGCATTTATAAAACTTTATCCGAAGGTATATCCGGTAGTGCGATGGTTGCGTTTGATAATCTATCGCCCGCGGATAAGTTCGCCTTGGCTCATTATATTAGAAAGGCTTTTGTGCCCGATCCGCCTCAAGATACTCCCGATGAAATAACAGCAATGGTCCAAACTTACCATTTGGGAGAAAATCAAAAAAATCCCGGGCAAATTCCTGTTAAAGATGCTATGCAGTTGGTGATAAATGATAACCAATCCGCTATCAAAATATTTTGTCTGCTCTGAATAATATCTCCAAAGACTCTCAGCCGGGTGCACAAATTTTTAGCCGTGTTACAAATAATAAAATAGAAGCTCTTACAACTTTAAGCAGCTCAGACGATTGGCATAAAAGCGAACAGTCTTTTGTCGATATAATCGTCAACAACATTAACCAGGATGGCTTTAATGGAAATGTTTATGACATGACAAAAGCCGATTGGAATACTTTTTATTCATATATGAATAAAAAGTTTTAATTGGGCAGTAAATGAAAAAAATCATAATTGCAATAATCATTTCCTTTTCCTTTACAGGCATTACTAAATTATTTGCCGGTAGCGTAAATGAAAAGGTGGGGATTGTAAAAAATCTTGGTAAAACTATTCCTCTGAATCTAAATTTTTATGATTCGGATGGGAAGGAAGTTTTATTGAAGGATTTAGTTAATAAGCCGACTGTTATTGATTTTGCATATTATAAATGTACTGGAATTTGCACACCGTTGATGACTGAGGTGGCTACTGCCGTTGGAAAAACTGATTTGGAACCAGGTAAAGATTATAACTTGCTGACAATAAGCATCAACCCGCAAGAAACTTCTTTTGATGCTGCAAATAAAAAATTTCAGATTATGGATTTGATAGGGAAGAAAATTCCTTCTTCTTCATGGCGTTTTTTAACAGGCGATAGTCTTTCTATAAAAACTTTAACTGATGCAGCCGGATTTCATTTCGAAAGAGAAGGAAATACCTTTCTCCATACCGGCGTCATTATTTTTGTCTCCCCATCAGGAAAAATTTGCAGGTACCTTGAACCAGGATATGATGAACAGGGTAATTTTAGAATTCTTCCGCTTGATTTTAAGATGGCAATTATGGATGCTGCCAGAGGTCGTGCTGTGCCGATAGTAGACGAAGTTCTAAGATTCTGTTTTAGCCTCCAACCAAAGAACAAATCTCTTGTAATTACGTTGTTTATTTTGATCGGTATTTTCATGATCATGTTGGTTGGTGCTTTCGTGATTTTTGTACTTCTGAAACCTAAAAAGAATCCTATTGTTAACGTTAAAAATAAAGTAGTTCATAATTAAAGTTTAATAATCATTAAGATATAGCTATTTAATAAGGAAGTATTTATGTCAAACAGTTCTATTGCATTGGATGGTAACGGTAAATTGCCGAGCTATCTTATTGACCAGGGAAAGCATAAAGGCATATTAGCCTGGCTGCTTTCTACTGATCATAAAAGAATTGCGATTCTTTATATGATCGGGGTCTTAAGTTTTTTCGCTGTTGGTGTATCTCTTGGTTTTTTAATACGTCTTGAACTTCTAACGCCCGAAGGGACAATCGTTAGCGCTCAAGCATATAACGAATTATTTACGCTTCACGGCGTGATAATGATTTTTATAGTTGTTATTCCTGCAATTCCCGGAATCTTTGGAAACTTCTTTTTGCCCATTATGATTGGTGCCAAAGATGTCGCTTTCCCAAGGTTAAACTTATTATCTTGGTATTTATATATTATCGGGGGGACAATGATCCTTCTCTCTATGGTATTGCCGGGAGGAGCTGCGGATACAGGTTGGACGTTTTATATTCCGTATAGCGTTAGAACTGGTACAAACATGGTATTTACTTTATCCGCTGTTTTCATCTTGGGTTTCTCTTCAATATTGACGGGCATGAATTTTCTGACAACTATTCACCGTATGCGCGCACCCGGTATGGGCTGGTTCAAAATGCCGCTTTTTGCTTGGTCTCTTTATGCAACAGGATGGATACAACTTTTAGCAACCCCCATTGTGGGAATTACTTTGCTGCTTGTAATCATTGAAAGGGTTTTTGGTGTCGGTCTTTTCGATCCGACTCTCGGCGGTGATCCAATGTTATTTCAGCACATGTTTTGGATGTACTCGCACCCCGCAGTTTATATAATAATTGTACCTGCGATGGGTGTCATTTCAGAGATAATCCCGGTCTTTGCTCATCGAACAATTTTTGGCTATAAATTCATTGCCTACTCAAGCATTGCGATTGCTGTTTTCGGATCGATGGTTTGGGCTCACCATATGTTCGCAGTCGGTTTAAGTAATAATGCAGAGGTTATTTTTTCTTTACTAACTTTTCTTGTCGCTATTCCAAGTGCAATAAAAGTTTTTAACTGGACTGCCACTTTGTACAAAGGTTCAATTGAACTTGAAGCTCCGATGCTTTATGCACTCGCTTTTATATTTTTATTCTCTATTGGAGGGCTTACCGGCATCATACAGGGCGCTCTAAATGTAGATATTTATTTAACCGACACTTATTTTATTGTCGGGCACATTCATTATGTGATTTTTGGCGGGACAGGCATGGCTCTGTTCGCAGCACTCCATTATTGGCTTCCCAAAATGTTTGGGCGAATGTACAACAAGAAAGTTGCGAAAGTTGCATTTTGGCACATCTTTGTAGGATTTAATATTCTCTATTTCCCGTTTCTTATAATGGGCTGGTTAGGCATGCCGAGAAGATCTTACCATTATTTGCCGAGATTCCAAATTTACCATGTGATAGCTACTGTTGGCTCCTGGGTATTAGTCGCCGGTTTATTAATAATGTTTATCAATCTTCTCCGGTCACTCCGTTACGGTAAAATTATTACTGAAAATAATATTTGGGGAGGGGAATCATTGGAATGGAAAGTTCAAACTCCCCCTATTGCAGAAAATTTTGAAGAGATTCCGGTTGTTACTGCGGCTCCTTACGAATACAAAGAAAACGATGAACCTGTTTTAGAAAAGGAGGAAATAATTTGAGCACTGAAAACCAAGCTGTTGTTCATGTCCATAGGGACGATGTAGGAGCGAGAATGGGTATGTGGCTCTTTCTCCTTTCAGAGTTTTTACTTTTCGGCGGTTTATTTTTGATGTATTCGGTCTATAGATATAATCACCAGCATGATTTTCATGTTGCCGCCGAAGGGATGAATATTTTTCTCGGCACTGCGAACACTCTTATCCTTTTGACGAGCAGCCTAACTATGGCATTGGCTATTGCCGCAATGCAAAAAGGGAATAAAATTCTTTCCCTCACACTACAAATAATAACTTTCTTATTTGGAGTTGCGTTCCTCGTTAATAAGTTTTTTGAATGGAGAGCAGAATTTAGAGCGGGGAATTATCCCGGCTCTCCTATACTTACCGCAAAACCATCAGGGCAAATTCTTTATTACGGTCTGTATTACACGATGGTTGGTTTGCATGGTGTACACGTTATTGTCGGTATGACCATAATAGCTTTTATGATTCGCTTTACAATTAAAGGTATTATTAACAAAGATAATTATGTTAAGCTGGAAAACGCCGGTTTATATTGGCACCTTGTTGATATAATTTGGATTTTTCTATTTCCGCTTTTCTATCTTATCACTTGAGGTAAATATATATGGAAGAAAATAAAACTCTTACAAAACATTCTCCCGGATACGGAATATATATATTAGTTTGGTTGGCATTAGTTACACTAACCGCTCTTACTGCAGCCGTTGCCGGAATTAGTTTTGGTAAGTTTAGTATTGTAGTTGCCCTTATTATTGCAATGGTAAAATCTTATCTCGTATTGTCTGAATTCATGCATCTAAAATTCGAGATGAAGGCATTCAAAGTTTTTGTCGTTGTTGCAATCCTCTTCTTTTTGTTGTTAATCGTGCTTTTATTTCAGAATTATTCTTACTATTAAGGTGAAAAAATGTTTGCAGATGCTTCAAATTTTGTTCAATCTGTCGATAATACTTTTATATTCATAGTAGCGGTTTGTGTTTTCTTCCTTGTTTTAATTACCACCTTAATGATAGTCTTTGTGATTAAATACAATAGAAAGAAAAACAAAAAAGCTGTAAACATTCATGGAAGTGTTCCGTTAGAAATTGCATGGACAGTAATACCTACGCTGCTAGTATTAGTGATGTTTTATTTTGGGTGGGAAGGTTATGTAAAAATGCAGGATGCTCCGCCTAATTCGATGATTATAAAAGTTACTGCTCAAATGTGGAGCTGGAAATTTGAATATCCAAACGGAGTTAAATCAGATACTCTTTATGTGCCTCTAAATCAACCGGTGAAGGTATTGTTACATTCGATGGATGTTGATCATTCTTTCTATGTACCTGCTTTTAGGATTAAGAAAGATGTTATTCCAAATTATAATAACACCGTATGGTTTAAACCGGAGCAGTTAGGTAAGTTTGATATAATGTGCGCTGTTTATTGCGGGCTTCGTCATTCTTATATGTACAGTGCGGTAGTCGTTATGAAGCCAAATGATTTTAAGAAGTGGCTGGATAAGCAAGAAGAAGGTAAGTCGGATGTAGATACTACTTCGAGTAAAATGTAATATGTTATCATTGGCATTGAAAAATATTGCGGGAAAATCTTTTGGAGCTTTGATTAAGGATAAAGTAAATATTGTTATTGAACTTACTAAGTTTAGAATTACTACGTTTGTAACTCTTACAACTGTATTCGGTTTTATATGTGCGACCGGGAAAATTACAAATTCCATAATCGCTCCTGTTATCGGCGTTCTGTTGCTGTCATCAGGATCGGCAGTGGTCAATCATTTCCAGGAAAGAGATACGGATGCGCTGATGGATAGAACGAAGAATCGCCCTATCCCGTCGGGAAGAATATCTGCTGCAAGTGCTTTATTGATCTCATTAATTCTAATAATTTCTGGCTCGGCGGTTTTATTTTTTGAGGTTGGCACAATAGCCTTTTTGTTAGGGCTGTTAAATTTGTTTTGGTATAACGGCGTTTATACTCCGTTGAAAAGAGTATATGCCTTAGCAATAATCCCGGGGTCATTAGTTGGCGCCATCCCTCCTATGATCGGTTGGGTTGCCGGCGGTGGACATTTATTGGATTGGCAAATTATTATATTGTCTTTCTTCTTCTTTATCTGGCAGATTCCCCACTTCTGGCTTTTACTTTTAGTGTTTGGTAAAGACTATGAGCAAGCGGGATTTCCGACTCTCACTAAGATTTTTAATCACTACCAACTGGCAAAAATTACTTTTATCTGGATTCTTGCAACAGCAGTGACAAGTTTTCTTATTCCTTTTTTTGGAATTGTTAAAAGTCCCCTAATCCAATTTACTTTGTTGTTACCCGGAATTTGGCTTGCTGCCAATTCTTTCAAGCTCCTTAATGAAACAAAAGGCAGATTATCTTTCCGTTCAGCATTTATGAATATAAATATATTTGCCGTCGTAGTTGTAATTATTTTATCATTTGACAAACTTTTTATTTAATGAAATTAGTGAGAACTTAAATGAATTTTCTTGATAAGTTAGTTATTCCTCTTTCACCCAAGCACATTATGCTGCTTCATTATTTATTAATGCTGACTTTTTCTTTATTCATTCTCTATATAAGCATTTTGTTAAGCGGAACGTTTTTTTCATTATATTTTAAGAATAAAGGAGTGAAAGAAAACAATCTTAATAAAATTCGGTTTTCTAAAGATATAATGGAAGTTGTTACAATTAATAAAAGCATGGGAATAGTCTTAGGAATTTTGACCCTTCTAACTTCAATTTTAATATTTGTTCAATTATTAAGTGCAGGGCAAGCTTCTGCGATTTCTTATCTCTTCACCTCTCTTTTACTTTTGATAATAGGATTGGTTTTAGTATACGCTTATTTATATTCACTAAAGTTTTCGGAAGTATTTGATGCAATTAAAGGTTTCCGGCCGGAAGACAAATCAATTGAAGATGAAATTTCTGAATTATATTCCGGGAGCCGTCATTTAAGTTCAAGCTCAGGTAAATTTGGTTTTATTTTCCTTTTTATATCAGTATGGTTTTTTATTGCGGGCTCAACCCTTCCGGTTTACCCCGACAAATTTAGTGCCGGTAATATCCTTTCTGTTCTTTTATCATGGTTAGTTATTTCACGGTTTATTCAAACCATCTTTATCTCCGGAGCTTTTACCGGCGCCACATTACTTTTTGTTTTTTTCTATTGGAATGGCGGTAGAAAATTTATTACTGAAGAATATAAGAGCCTAGTAAGAAGTTTTAGTATCCGTTTAACATTTACATCAATTATAATTTTGCCTGTTTTTTTATTGATTAATTTAGTGACTTTGCCGAACAATTCTTTATCAGGCGCTGTATTCTTCTATTCAAGCGCTGCTTTGGTATTGATATTCCTAGCTTATCATTATTTATATGTTATGATAAGAAATCAGGAGATTAAATATACCTTACACGTTTTCATTACTGTGATTATTGTAATAATTACTTTGGTTATAAAAGATCAACTGGCATTGATTAATGCAAATGAAATTCAGACAGTTGAAATGGGCGCTAAATATACAAAGTTGATGCAG